>JBEKRW010000290.1:0-3199 GCA_049517595.1 Candidatus Cybelea sp.
GAAGGCGTTGCAGGCGGATTTGGATGGCGACGACCGGTTCGTCGTAGTCCAGGCTGCGAAGTTCGAACAACTGACGCGCTGCAGCAATGACCAGCGCGATCGCATAAAGATCGAGTATCGTCGCAGGAATGAAGAACTTCGGTTCGGCGGCGTGACCGGCTGCAAACCAGCCGAGCAGAACGATGCCGGTCAGATTGACGATCAGCTCGAACGCAATCCCGCGCGCGAGCCGCCTGAGCGACGTAGCGGCCTTACGAAGGTTCCCCTGCGCGAAAAACAGCCTATTGAGGCGAGTACTCGCCTCGAGCTTCTGATTGCTCTGCTTCCAGCGCGCTTTGAGTTCCTCGAGTTCCATCCCATTCTTCCTTTGCTAGAGCTTGTTCTGTGCGCGAATGTCGCGCTTGAGCCGCTGTTTGATTCGGCCGATCTTCGTGGCGACGTTCGTCTCCGAGATGCCGAGCATCGCGGCTATCTCGGCGTACGAGTAGTCGTCGAGATAGAGGAGCATCAGCGCGCGATTCAGCTCGTCGAGCCTTTCGATCAACTCGCGCACGAGCGCAATCGCATCGTCGCTTTGCGCGTCCGCCGGTGCCGGCAGCATTTCGAGAATTGCCGGTTCGGCCGGCTCGACGTTCCTGGCTTTGCGCACCTCGGTGCGCTCAAAGGAGATGGCGACGTTGACCGCGATCCGGTACATCCAGGTCGAGAACGCGGCACGTTCGTCGAAACGGCCGTAGGCGCGCCAAAGCTGCGCAACGACCTCCGCAATCAGGTCCTCGCGGCCGGCAGCGTCGCGGCAGTACGCGCCGGCGACCTTGACGAGGATTCCGCGATGCCGGTCGAGGCGATCGACGAAGGCGGCCTGCGCGTCGTCCGTTCTCATTTCACCTGAGTTAGTCGCTCGTACTGGCTACCGAATCACACTCCGAGCTGCTGCAGGGCTTTCTCGAGATCGCCGATGAGGTCGCTGGTAAATTCCAGACCGACGCTAAAGCGTACCAGCCGGTGGTCGTAGGCGGGACGCCCGGAAGCGCGCCCAATCGTATACGCCACCGCGAGACTGGTCGTTCCGCCCCAGCTATATCCGATTTTGAACAGCTCCAACGCATCGACGAAGGCCGCCACCGCTTCGCGCGCCGGCCCCGGTCGCAATACGATGGAGAAAACCCCCGACGACCCGAGAAAATCGCGCGTGAAGAACTCGTGGCCCGGGCACGACGGGAGCGCGGGGTGGAGGACGCGTTCGACTTCGGGACGCTCCGCCAGCCAGTTCGCAATCGCCAGCGCGGAGCGTTCGATCGCGTCGAGGCGTACCGCAAGCGTCTGCAGGCCCCGCAGCGCGAGGCTGCAGTCGTCGGGCGAGACGGCGGCGCCGATCACTTGCCGCGCCTCGCCGAGTTTCCGGTACAACCCTTCGTCGCGGACCGTCACCGAACCCAGCAGCACATCGCTATGGCCGCCGATGTATTTCGTGATTGCCTGCATCGTGACGTCGACACCGTGCGCGAAGGCGTCGAGCAGCACCCCCGCCGACCAAGTGTTGTCGAGGGCGACCAAGAGGTTGCGCGCGTGGGCCGCCTCAACGATGGCCGGCAGATCCTGCACTTCCATCGTGACCGAGCCGGGGCTTTCAGTCCAAATCAGGCGCGTGCGTTCGTTGAAGAGCTTTGCGATCTCGCCGCCGACCGTCGGCTCGTAAAAGGTGGCCGTTACGCCGAAGCGCGCGAGCAGCGACGTCGTCAACTGCCTGTTTGGGCGATAGACGCTAAGAGGCACCAGAATATGGTCGCCGGCTTTGAGCAACGCGAAGTCGATGAGCGAGATCGCGGATTGGCCGCCGGGCGTGAGAAGCGTGTAGCGCCCCGATTCGAGCTCGCAGATGCGCGCGGCAAGTTCGAGGGACGTCGGCGTACCGTAGAGACCGTACGTATAACCCGCACGCTCCTGGTCCCAGTCGTCGGTGACGCGGGCCGAGTTGGGGAAGAGTGTCGTGGAGCCGCGGTAGACGGGCGTCGCCAGCGAGCGATATCCCTGCGGAATGCGTGCTTGGGAGTGCAGAAGCCGCGTTTGCCAGGTGCCCATGGGCGGGCGCTTTCATTCGAGCGGCCTACAAGCCTTTTAGATGCCTGCTACGCATAGCCGGAGAACGACCGGCGGATGGCAACACGAACCATGACCGCGCCCCCACCGTCCCCTGCTTCAAAACCGGTCTCGATTGCGGCGATCTTCGGCGTATTTCTGCAGATAGGAGCAACGAGCTTCGGCGGTGGCGTAGTGGCCTACCTACGAAACGCGCTCGTCAATAAAAAGAAGTGGCTGGACGATACCGAGTTTCTCGAGCTAATGTCGCTGAGCAACACGTTGCCCGGCTTGAATGCAACCAATATGTCAATTCTTGTCGGCCAGCGGTTGCGCCGATGGCCCGGGGCCGTCGCGGCGATGGTGGGGATGTGCTTGCCGTCTCTGATTCTTATGACGGCCGCCGGCTTCGCCTATGGCGCCGGAGGGGACCGGCCGCTGGTCACGGCGGCGCTGCGCGGCGTCGCGGCGGCGGCGACGGGACTGATCGCTGCAACCTGGTTCCAGATCGGAAAGAAAACGGTCAAAGGGTTCTACGACGGACTTTTTATCCTGGCAGCAATCCTCGGCATCAACTACTTCAAGCTTTCGGTGCCGGTCGTGCTCCTCTCGGTGGGCGCCGTGTCGATCTTTGCCTTCCGTCCACACAAGCCCGGAGCACATTCCAAGGAGGACCACTCGTGGATCAGATCCCTGCAATAGCCCACGTCTTTTCGTATCTCTCGCTGCTCACCATCGGCGGCGGTATGGCGGCGTTCCCGGAGATGAAGGCTTTGGTCACCGACGTCCATCATTGGCTCACCTACCCGCAGTTGATCCATATCTACAGCGTCGGCCAAATATCGCCCGGCCCGAACATGATGATGGTTGCGACCATCGGCGAACGCGTCGCCGGGATCCCCGGCGCGCTGGTCGCTGCAGTTGCGTTCTTCGTGCCGACCGGCATTCTGACGTTGCTCGTCGGCGGCGTCTGGAAGCGGCTCGCAAACTGGCCGTGGCGGTCGTCGATTCAAAAAGGTCTTGGACCCGTGGCAATTGGCCTTGCTGTCGCCGGCCTCATTACGTTCGGCAAAACCGCGGTCACCGGTTGGGTAACCCGGGCCGTTGCGCTCGTCGTCTT
>JBEKRW010000291.1:0-3181 GCA_049517595.1 Candidatus Cybelea sp.
TTCGCGGAGCTATGCGGCCACCGGGATGTTCTTAGGCCGCTGTTCTCCTATTGGCCCGCCCGCCCCACGATTCTAAGACGTGGGCTACGGGAAAGTCACGCGAGATCGCTCTGTCGCGCTAAACTAGCAAGATGTACCCTTTCACCGCACTTACGGCAGCTTTTGCTATAGGCTTCATGCCCGTAGACCAGAGTGCTTTTCAGTACAACGTTGTCGTGCGCGGGATGGTGCTGGATAGTTTTCATCACCGCCCGATTCCTCATGCCATCGTTTATGCCGTAGCCGACACTTTTTTTCAAGAGACGATAACAAATAGCACAGGCTATTTCTACTTTCTTAACCTCTTACCGGGGGACTACAGGTTTGTAGGACACGCGCGCGGATACGAATACGGATGCGCCTGTTGCTGGCACGACCCTGTAGAGTTGGTCGCGGGATTGGAGTACAACGCGACGGTTTGGTTGACAAACGCCTGCATCTAATCAAATGGTGGGCTTAAGGGGCGCTCCCTTTTTGGGCGGCCCGCTAGCGCCTTTCCGGTTCGCTCCAACCTGGCGCGTCAGCTATCCGAGCGCGCCGCCGCGCATAAATTAGCAAGCCGGTCTCGTCATCGTAGTCTTCAAGGTTCCGTTTGTCTCGGTTGTTCAGATGTGATGGATGCGTCGCATTGACGTACACAACGCCATCCCGTTCGCGCAACGGGTCGACGTCCAGGTGCTGAATGTTCACATGCCGCGACGATCTTAGCTGACCTAGTTGCCAGTCAGAGCCGAAGAACGGCCCCAGAAACCACGCACACGGATTCCCGAGCGAAATAACAAGTTTGAGATTAAGGGCGGCTATTGTATGACGTAGATACCCGCGATATTCGTTGGTAAACGCGATATCGTCGCGCAGCGGGTGATGGCCCTGCTCTTTCTGTGCCCCCGCTCGCATAACCGGCCATGCGTTGCTAAGGAAGCAATCCGCAAGAACAAAGCCCGCCTCCGTAAGCATCTTTTCCGTGTTCGTCTCCGTTGGGTTCTTCTTGTGTTCCGTGCGCCGAAGCCACTCGCAGAATGACGCCTCGTTCCCCCAATCGGACGCGAGGACGATTGTTGATACCGACGCACGCCCTGGTTCGGATAACCCAATGTGTCCCGGGAAGAAACCTAAGTGCAGCTCGTAAAGCGGGAGCCCTGCGAATGACCGGCAGTCGCTGCGCAACGGGTAGTTACTCAGGCAATTTCGTAACGCAAGGACCTTTTCGCCGACTGTCATGCGCGCACCGGATTCTCGCGCTACTAATCTTGACCTTGTCTCGACACCCTCATGAGCCGTCCCAGTGCTACTCTGGAAGGTCAATCCAGTCGACTGTCAGCTTCGGAATCGCCTCTGGTGACTTCGCCCGTGCTACTTCCCCGCCCACGATGATGCATGCCGAATCGCGCTTCCCCCGGCTTCAAGAAGGGTGGTGGGGGCTAGTTCTCCGGCGGAGCGCAAGTGCTTTGAAACCGTCCAGGATGCGTACGAGCTCATAGATCTGCGCACGTCGAACATCACGGAGCCAGCAATCGCAAGACGGTGTCGCACACGATTCCGCCGCCCTCGGTCGACGGGTCGAACGGCGTGAAGTGCTCGACGCCATCGAGCATGATCAGCTTCGCGGGATCGCCCGCCGCTTGCGCGAGCGACACGTAGTGGCGCGAGATTTCTGGTGGCACGACGTCATCCTTGCTGCCATGGATGGCGATTACCGGAAGTCCGGTCGGCAGCAGCGCTGCGGGTGAGGCGTTCGCGTAATGCGTCGGCACCTCATTGGGCATACCGCCAAGAAAATCGCGGGCGGGACTGCCGAAGCTGTCGGTCACACCCATTTCAGAGAGGAGCTTCAGATCCAAAGCGCCCGAGACCGAAACGGCGCCGAGCAACGGGAAGGGCTCGCCGAATTTATCCAGCTCGCGGCGAGCTGGCTTCGAGGCGAGCCATGCCGCGATCTGTCCGCCAGCGGAGTGGCCGGTCACGACGACGCGCGCGAGATCGAGCGGGTAGCCGCGCGCAATCCGGCGTAAGGCGTCCAGTGCGTCGGTGACATCGTAGAGCGTGTTGGGATAGCCTCCACCATCGCCCACACGGCGAAACTCGATGTTCCACGTCGCCACGCTCGCCGACGTCAGTGCTTCGGACATGAAGCCGGCATAGGTGAGCGCGAACATCGACCGCCACCAGCCGCCGTGCACGACGACGGCTACCGGGAACGGGCCGGCGCCAGAGGGCACGCGCAGATCGCCGAACTGATCGGGCGCTTCACTCCCGTAAGGAATGCGGATGCCAGGGGTCGCGGGGGTGCGTTTCATGTATTCGGGGACATTCATATGATCGATTTCCAAGATTTTGTTGTGCGAAGCTGGCTAGTAGCCGATGGTGAATCGGCGGTTCGGATGGTTCGGCTTCTCGACTTCGTCGAGCAGCGCAACGGCGTAATCCTCAGCCGAGATCCGGCTTGTGCCGGTCGCGTCGGTCATGAGTTGATCGGTGCCGAGGCGGAAGCTGCCGGTGCGTTCGCCCGGTGCCGTTTCGTACGCGGGACTGAAGAACGTCCAGGTGAGCCGCGGCTCGTTCGAACGCTGCCAGATTTCTAAATCCTTCATGTGCTCGAGAGAGATGGCGCGATACGCTTCCGGGAATTCTGGAGAGTCGATGAGCCGTATTCCAGGCGCGACTTCGAGCGATGCCGCGCCGCCGACCACGATGACGCGCGGCACGCCGGCCTCGACCAGTCCGGTCAGCAGCGCGTGCGCGACCTTCGAGAAGTCCGTGTAGGGTGGTGCCGCTTGGAAGGCGCTGATGGCGATGTCGGAGCCGCGCGCCGTTTCAGCGATCGACTGGGCATCCGTTACGTCCCCGCGCACGGCGCTCAGGTTTGGGAGCGTCGGGATGGCGTTTGGGTTGCGGACGACAGCGCGGACTTGGTGGCCGCGAGCCAACGCCTCGTCGCGAATGCGCGAGCCCATCATTCCACTGGCTCCGTACAAAACGATGTTCATGGTATTGCCGCTCCGCGCTAGAACATCGTGTTGGTATTGTTGGAGGTCGCTGGTACGGGCTGTAACACGTCCCAGTGCTCCGCGATCTTGCCATCGCCATCGAAGCGGAAGATGTCGACGACCGCCGGCTTCTTACCCCCGATGTCCGGGTATCG
>JBEKRW010000292.1:0-3176 GCA_049517595.1 Candidatus Cybelea sp.
AGAACAGGTATTCGTTTTCGCCGGATAGCCGTTCGTAAACCCCGTACGAAATGCAACCTGCTTCCGCTCTCGAAGCTGCGATGATTGCCGCGGTAACGCGCGTAATGTCATTTCTGAGTTCGGGTTTTCCGATGCATTTCGCGGCTAGAATCAGCATAGTAACTCCTCGTGCAGGATCGGTAGAAAAGCTCAGCCCGCGGATTGGCGGTCGGCAGGGCAGAGCGATTGGATCGAGGCCTCCGCTTCAGAGGCGGCCGGAACCGCTGTCCGGTGAAGGTACATCGCGACGTAACTGGTCGGTACGCCGGTCGAGATCACTAAGTCGATGGTAATCGGCATCGCATTCTGCGTGCCGATCATCCGGAAGAACGTGCCTTGCGTCACCGCACAGAGCGTAACCTTATGGCGGTCGGCGATTTGAAGCCCTCCAAACTTTGCTTCAACCATCTTTCGGATGGCTGCGAGAACCTGGTCGTCGGTGCCCTGCGACGTCGGTGTAATAACGCTTGTCGCCATGACCATCTGCGTCGAGCCCTTCGAGATCGGGGCGAACCAAAGCCACATCGGAGGCGACGCCGAGTTCGCAAAGCCGGCCGTGGTGCCGGCAGTCCATCCAAGAGGCGGATCGAGCGGCGGCTTTCCAGGCGAATTTGCGGTCGAAGAATCTTCGGCCGGCGGGCAGAAACTTTGAAGCGCAGCGCCGGCTTCGGCAGAGCCTTCAGCACTCGTCAGGCGCTCGTAGGTCGCGATGTACTGACGCGTCGGCGTTACGCCGATTACATGGCGAATCTCCGTTGACCCCGAGGCGTTGCGATACTCCATGATCCAGCCCGGCGTTCCTCGGCACAATGTCGCGGCGCGGTTGATCGATAGCACGAGCGAAGGCCGCCGCGTGCGTAACTGCTGAACGAGAATCGAGCCGATCTGCTCGGCGGACATCCCAACGTTTGGCGCCGAAACGACGTTGAGGGTCTCGGTTTTACTAGGGCTGCTCCACAGGCCGAGTCCCGTGACCGACGCCGAGTTCAAAGACATCGGGAGTCGCTTCCAATCCTTCGGCACGGTGATAACGTTCGGCGCTGCGGCGGTGGTCGCCGGTGACGGTGAAACGGTGGGCATGGCGGCAGGGACCGGCGCGGACGTGGCAACGGGCACGGGCGTAGCCGGAAGCGGCGAGGGCGCTTGCGGTGCTTGCGCGACGACCGCCGCAATGAGGAACGCGTGCGCCAATGCTAACGTCACTCTACTACCCTGCCACCAAGACCGGGCGTCTCATCGCTTGGAAATTCGCGCGTCACCACAGCGACCCTCTCAACCGCCACCGCCGGAACGACGTCAGTCAGATCCCATCGCTGTCAATTTCTGGACAGCCCGCAGGCAAACACCCCCTCGCGAGCAATTCCGCCTCGATGGGTGATTGCGCTCCTCCGGGTTGGCACAGCGTAACCGCGCGTCTCGTCGTTGGAGACCCGCACAGGCTGGTGAATTTCTTGCGCGACGCATTCGGGGCAAGCGGCACGTACGAAGCCGGCAAACCGTCGGTCGTGCAGATCGGTGACTCGATCGTGATGGTAAGTGACACGAGTGCCCGCAGCGCCACGAGCTCGCTTCTCTATCTCTATGTCGACGACGCCGACGCCGTCTACAACCGCGCGCTTGCGGCGGGTGCCGCCGCGATCGAAGCGCCCCTGGATACGCCGTACGGAGACCGCCGCGCGATGATTACCGACCCCTGCGGCAACGATTGGCAAATCGCCACGTACCGGGGGGCCGAATGAGAAAATGGTGGAGCTGTCGGGGTGCTGCCCCCCGAGTCCAAGAAGCCTAACCGGCGCGTTCTCCAGGCTCAGCTCCGAATTTGTCTTATTCGACCGGACGCCTCGAAGCGTGGCTTACCGGTCGCTGCAGATTCTTTATCTCGCACGAACGTCGAATCAGGCTATCGTGCCAGCCCGAGTTTATGACCGGAAGGCAGAGTGGTTCGGGCCGACTCTCTGCGTCCGGTGACTAGCCTAGATTAGGCAGCCAGTGCGTATTCGTTGTTGGCAGTTATTGCCGTTGCGATCGTTTTAGGAGAGCTCGCAGCTCCGCCTGCTGACGCCGACTACAGCGTTCCTGTCGAACCTGTTTCAGCCCCATGATGCGCCCCCGAGGGCGACACACAGTATAACACGCCGGGGCAAGCCGGAGTTCCCTCGGGGGCCCAGGATCCAAAACGCCTAGCGAGCGGCCTCTGCAGACTTGCTCCCCTGATGCATCAGCGTGGAGACGATCATCATGATGATGGCCCCATAGAGGTTTGCCAGCCATGGATTGATGTCTCCGCTGTTCATGTGCAGGAGCGCGGCCGTGATCACAAAGAGCAGATAGTTAATGACGAATGAGAACAGGCCGAGCGTGATCAACGTCAGCGGCAGCGAGATCAGCCGTAGAATGGGCCCGATAATCGCGTTAACCAGCCCAAAGACGAGCGCCGCAATTACGGCCCCCCAGACCGATACGATGTGAAAGCCCGGGACGTACTTGCAGATGAGATAGAATACGAGCGCGGTTACGAGGAAGCGCAGAAGTAAGTTCAAGGTCTGTACCCTCCTTCAAGTGCTTGCTTGACCTTTGCGGCTAAGGAAGGGCTCATCCCTTTCACGGCCGCTATTTCGTCCAGTGCGGCACGCCGAATTCCGGCCGGGGAGCCGAAGGCCGTCAACAGCCGCTTCTTGCGTACCGGCCCCACGCCGTCGAGCGCATCGAGCGCCGAACTCGTCATCGATTTGGCGCGCCGCTGCCGGTGGTAGGTCACGGCGAAGCGGTGCGCTTCGTCGCGAACCCGGGCCACGAGGTGCAACGCCGCCGAGTTGGCCGGCAAGACGATGGGTTCCGACTGATTGGGAAGGTAGAGCCACTCATGCTCTTTGGCCAGTCCGGCAAGCGGAAGACCGGTCATATCGAGCTCCTCGAGCACCTCGACCACCGCGCTGAGCTGGCCCTTTCCGCCGTCGATCAACAGCAGGTCGGGTTTCTTGTTGAACTTCTCTTTTTTTGCCAGCGCGCGCTCGACCGGCGTGTCGGTGTGATCGGTCTCGCGACGCAGATACCGCAGCCGCCGGCGCAGCGTCTCCTGCATCATCGCAAAATCGTTCGGCCCGCGATCGTATTGAATCTTGAACTTGCGGTATTCG
>JBEKRW010000293.1:0-3168 GCA_049517595.1 Candidatus Cybelea sp.
GTCGTACAGCCTTCGTCCTCCCAGCGCGCGCCTTTCATGCCCGATGAAGAGCGGGTGTAGCCCGGGAATCACGGCTTTGACTACGCGCAGGCCGAGTTCGCGAATCTCCGGAGTCGTCAGGTCGGCGTAGAGAAACTGAAGGCGAGCCATCTTAAGCGATTCGCGTACGGACTCTAGGTGCTCGGCGGGATCGTTCTCGTTCGCGAAGCCCATGTTCGGCAGCTCTGCTTCGAGCGTCGAGTTGAAGAGCCAGTTGGCGAACGGCCGATTCGACTGTTCGCACCAGAACCGGAGATGGTGTTCTTGCTGCAAGATGTCGTCAGTTTTCTGTGGGTCGATCGGGGGCGTCGTCGCTTTGAGCCGCCGGCACCATTTCCTCGTATGCTCGAGCTCTTCGAGGCATTTACGCACCGCGACGTTGGCGAGTGGGTGCGATGCCGCGGCGATGCAGAGCGCCGGCTCGCGCGGTTCGTCGTGGCAAGCCACGGCCATGGCACTGGGCACGCCGATATCCGTCGTAATGTTGAAGATCGTCACGTCGTATCGTGCTCGAGCGAAACGGTCGAGCAGGTCGCGGTTGGTTTCGTCAAGCGATGCCCGCGGCACGCGGGGCGGCCCCAATCGCGCCTGCCAGAAGATCGTAAAGGCATCGCGTTCGATTGCTTCGCAAGCGGCGGAAACCAACGCGTTCTCAGGCCCTTCGTTGCATGCCAGCCCGGTTGAGATCGGCTGAACGATCCACGGCTCGACGTCGAGGTCGTACGTGTACGGCATATAAACCATCGCGGCGGGAACGTAGACGGCCTGCGACGTTTCGACGTCGCGAAGTCTGGTCCAGCGTACCGGAACCTCGTTGGTGAACGGCACGAAGTTGCCGCCATTCCACGCCGCGTACTGATCCTCGCGATAGAGCGCGAAATCGGCAGGCGCAACGCACGGAAACGAAGCGTCCTTCGCGCTTACGAACGGCAGGCTTTCCTTGAAATAGAACGCGGAACAATATCGCTCGATCGCCTCCCCGATCGCTTTTCCCATCGCACGGTCCCGCTCCGAAGAGGTGCCGCCTCCGTAGCGAAAGTTCGCTTCGGCTCCCAACTCGGCAGTGTTGGTCGCTTTGGCGTAGTAATGGAAGAACTGCGGAGCCCCCGGCTCGTAGGGCCGCTCGGCGAGAAGCGTAATGACGCCGAATCGCGGATTCAAGAGCCGGTCGAGCGCGTTTTGAAGTAACGTGGCCGTTACTTTCGCTCGATGCTTTCGCGGGAGAAATCTACGCGCGTGCGCATTCGCAACGGACTGCAGACGGCGCAATGCGGAGCTTTGAGAATGGGACGCGGCTGCATCGTTGCCGCGAGTAGGTTTACCTCGATTGCGTTGCCGATGGCCGCGGACGGCCAGCCATAGGCATAATGCTTCGTCAGCTCGACGGCCGCGACGTCTCCGAGCGCGGTGGCCATCGAGGGATGATAGGCTGCAACGAGCTGGCCTTCGAAGGCAAACATCTCCGTTGCCCGCTTAACGGCCACCGTAGGAGAGTTTGCTTCCTCCCGTGAGAGCAAGCATTGAAAACACGCCGTTTCCTTTGGGATGACGAGTGGACCGACGAGGCCAACGGCGTTTTGGAGCACGACCGGAAGAAAGTGCCACCCGCGACGGTACGCGAGCGCATTCCAGCCCGCAAGCCGTTGCAGACCGCCAAAGTCGGAACAGACGACGAGGCAAACCATCGAAGCGTCGGGCGGCGAACTCTCCCACGCATCATACGCCTCGGGTGGCGCAAGCCCCCATCGCTCGAGAAGCAGTCTCTCGCCGTTTTCAAAGAAGCGCACGTTGCGAAAGTTCGGATCGTCGACCACGCGCAGCCGCGCTCCGATGGGTGCCAAACTCGCGGCGAGTTGTCGAGAGATCGCGTTGACGCCTAGCACGTTGATGGAGACGCGCTCGAACGCCGCCCGAGCGGCCTTTGGGCTTCTTCCTGTGTTCCATGCGAGGATCTCTTCGGGGGACTCCGCATCGGGGCTCGCGTCGGCAGGATCGACGAGCATTCGCTTCCTGCGAAGCTCGGCGATCAGAGCATCCGCGTCGGCTTCGGCCGCGGCGCGGTGTATGATTTCGGGCAGCTCGGCTACGAGCACGCCGCCGGGAGCGCCCGCACGTGCCAGCGCGCCCGCGATGGCCGCGGCGCTTTGAATGGAAACGAGGAGTTCGTCAACTCCTCGTTTCACGATCACGCCGTCGGGGACTTCGATCAACTGAACCGGTAGCGCTACGACGCGCTCGTCAGGCATTCTCGGTAAGCGGCGAGATTTTACAGGGCGATCTTCACTGTGGTGCAGCAGCAACAGCAGGACCAGATGCTTTCCTGCCCGCTGCTGTCTCCGAACAGCGTCTGGCTGCTGCCGAACTGCGCGACCTGGTAGGAAATGATGTCTCCGATGTCCCCGAGTGTCACATCGGAAAACCTCCGCGAGAGCTTGAGAAGTGTAGTCGCATTTAGGTCGGCTATTGCGGCGAAGTCTCCGAGCGTGATCTCTCCGGTGTCGCCCGGAAGATACGAGCCCGGTATGAACTTCGAGATCGACGTCTTCGGCGGAAGTAGGTACTTGCCGTCGGGTTCGAAGAACCGGCCGCCGTTGCGCGCGAGCGCGGCCGCGGGGTCGGCATACATGGCGCCCCCGACGAGCAAACCGGCCTTGAGAAAGTTCAAGCGCGAGTCTTTTTGTTGCTCCATTTTGACGGGCTCCTAGCTGTTTTGGTCAGTTTCGACCGACGCGACGAAGGGATGCGGATTTAAACCGCTAGCTGGAAACCGCTTCGGCCTTTAATATAGATTTAACATTCCCTCGCTTCAACGAGCCACCTGCTTCCTCGGAGGCAGAGCGATGCGGCGGTGGCGCGTGCGCCTCTACCAACGGCGACCCCTACTGCGGCGGTGGCGGCGGATCATCGTACGTTGAACCGCGCGCAACACACACGTACACATATGGCAAAACTGGTACGATGCTACCGGCAACGGACTTATCGTCTTCAGTTGGTAGCAGAAGCTGGCCGTTTTACAGCGTTAACGAGAAGACTGTTCCGGGGCCGCTTGCACCGCCTTCCTCTGTCGTGCCGTAGAGTGTGCGATTGACGCTCGCATACGGCTGGCTGCCACCTCCCCGTTTGCCCTTG
>JBEKRW010000294.1:0-3159 GCA_049517595.1 Candidatus Cybelea sp.
CGCCCTGGTAGCCCGTGCCGTAGAACGCGCGGTTGTAGTAGTACAAGCCGTCGGTGGGATCTTCGGCGTCTGAGCCGCCAAAGCTGTGAAGCACCTGCTCTTGACCGGCCGTGGTGATCTTGTAGATCGTTCCTTGCCCGTACGCGCCGCCAAACTCAGTCGTCGCGTAAAGCTCGCCGCCAACCGCGACGGGAACGCCGCGAGGGCTGACGCCGTCGCCGGAGGCTCCGCCGAAGCTGTACAGCGTGGTCTCCGTTCCTGATGGCGTTATCGTGAAGACGGTTCCGCCACCGTACGCACCGCCGTTGACGGCCGTTCCGTAAAGCAGACTACTTCGCGCAAAAAGCGTCGTATAGGGATTCTGGCCGTCGCCGGAGGCCCCGAAACTGTGTAGAACGTGCTCCTTTCCCGACGGAGTTACCGCGAAAACCGTACCATCGGAGTACGTACCGCCATAGAGCGTTGCACCGTAGAAAATGCCGCGGTATTTCATCAGTCCTGCGATCGGCGTCTGGCCGTCCGAGCCACCCTGGAAACTATAGAGAATGTGCTCCCCGCCGTGCCGCCCGATCTCGTAGACGGCCCCGAGATTGGCGGTCCCACCGCCGGCAGTCGTCCCGTACATCGCGCCGTCTCGTTTGATCGGCGGCGGCCATGGATCGTCTCCGTCGGGGTCGCCGGTGAATATATGGACGGGGCTTTCAGCGCCCGACGTGCTCGTTTCATAGATCGTGCCGGCACCCGTTGGGCCGCCACCGGCGGTGGTTCCGAAGAGAACGCCGAGAGCTTCCGTGAGGCCGCCGTTTGGGTATGCGCCGTCTCCCGAGCCGCCGCGGAAACTGTAGATTGCGGTAAAGCTGTCGCGCACCGGACGGGTTGCCAACGCAGTGGTGGACGGTCCCGGCGGGCCGGGTGGAATGCTCGCTGCGCGCGAGCAACCGGCAATCGCAACGCAGAGAGTTAGGGCAAGCGGATGCGCGCACATGTCAGACCTTCCCCTTCAGCATGACGCGCGCGGCATTCCAGCCGGCCGCGCCCATCACGCCGCCGCCGGGGTGCGTGGCCGCGCCGCAAAGATAGAGTCCGCGAATCGGCGTCGTATAGTCGGCAAAGCCGGGAACCGGGCGAAACGCAAAGAGCTGATGCAGCGGCATCGCGCCTTGGAAGATGCTGCCGCCCGTGAGGTTGAACGTCGTTTCGAGATCCACGGGCGTAAGGATTTGGCGATCGATTACCGAGTCTTTGAATCCGGGCGCATAACGTTCGACGACGTCGAAGCAGCGGTCGGCGTACTCGTTGCGCAGCGCGTCGGTCCATGGCCCTTGCGCGAGACGATAGGGCGCGTACTGAGTGAACATCGACATGAGATGCTTGCCGGGCGGCGCCACGCTCGAATCGAGTGACGACGGCATCGTGCACTCAACGACGGGCTCGCGTGAAAAGCCGCCGTACTTCGCGTCGTCGTAGGCGCGCTCGATGAAGTCTTGGTCCGGGCAGAGATGCACCGTTCCGAAGTGTTGCGGCCCCGGTTCGTGGCCGGGTAATGCGGTAAAGCTCGGCAAGCGCTCGAGCGCGACGTTGATCTTGCACGACGCGCTGCTGTACGAAATGCGAGCGACGGCATCGCGGAAATCGTGCGGCAGCTCGGCTGGCTCCAACAGCTGCTCGAAGGTAACGTGGCAGTCCACGCCGCTGGCGACGCGTTTGGCGCGAAACTCATCACCATTCGTGAGTGCGACCCCGGCGACGCGCCCGTCGCGAGTGAGAATGCGGCCGACCTCGGCATCGGTCTTTATCTCCACGCCGCGCGCCCGCGCGGCGCTTGCGAGCGCCTGCGTCAGGCCGCCCATGCCGCCGCGCACATAACTCCAAACTCCTCGCTTGCCGTTCGTCTCGCCCATCACGTGATGGAAGAGCACGTAGGCGGTGCCGGGCATCGAGGGCGCCATAAACGCACCGATGATTGCGTCGGTTGCGATCGTGCCTTTGAGCTCTTCGGATTCAAACCAGCGGTCGAGAATCGGACGCGCCGCTCCGGTGAGCACTTCGATCGCTTCGCTCATTCCGGGTCCCAGGCGTTGCAGCGCGCGACCCATTTTTCCGGCTTCGAGCAGTTGCCCGATATTTGGGCGAAGGACGTTGGGCGGAATCTGCGTGAGCGTCGGCTCGACGACCGACGCCACCCGTTCGAGCATCGCCTCGTAGCGTGGATAGCTTTGAGCGTCGCGTTTGCTGAACTTCGCAATCTCCTCGACGTCGCGCTCGATGCCGGCTCCCAACATCAGATAGCGTCCGTCTAAGAACGGCGAAAACGATGCCGGATTGCGCTCGATCGCTTCGAAGCCGTGCTCTTTCAGTCGCAGATCGGCAATGATTTCGGGACGGAAGAGGCTGTTCACATACGCTGCCGTCGAGACTTTGAAGCCGGGAAAGGTCTCTTCGGTTACACACGCTCCGCCGACGATGTAGCGCCGTTCGAGAACAAGCACGCGCCACTTCGCGCGGGCGAGATAGCAGGCGGTCACGAGGCCGTTGTGCCCGCCGCCGATGACGATTGCGTCGTACTCCACTAGGCTCCCATGATCGGAAGGTAGTGGCGGTCGAAGGCGCTCAGCAAACCTTCGGCGTTCGCGTACGGTCCGGGCGAATAGGCGCGCGAGCCCAAGCCCAACTGCGTCAGCTCGTTGACGCGCCAGTCTTGCCGGTTCGTCAGATCCCAGAACTGCGCCACGTCGCCCGAATCGAAACCGGGCTTTGCGATCGCATTGGGATCGAAAAGCCAAGCGCAGACGACTTCGGTGCGATCGACGGCGAGCGGTTTGCAGTAATGCGCCATGACGTAATCGGGATGTAGGCTCAGCAACAGCGACGGAAAGATCGTGTAGTAATAGGTGCGGTTGAGATCCTCGCCGGCGACGCCCCCCAGCGGCTCGCGCGAACTTCGGCCGCTCGTCGTGAGGCTCGTGCCGGGCTCGCGCAACTCGGAGTAGCCCCCCAGGAACGGTCCCTCCGAAAGGTCGTTATGCCCGCTCTCGGAGGGCGACAGCTTTTCGAGTTGCGGATGGACGAGCGGGCAGTGGTAGCACTCCGAATAGTTGAGAAAGATAAGTTTCCAGTTGCAAGCGACCTCGTAGGTGATGCTTCGCGCCGTCTTGAGAT
>JBEKRW010000295.1:0-3144 GCA_049517595.1 Candidatus Cybelea sp.
TCACCCACGACTGGGTGGTCATGCACCTCAATAACGTGCCGTATTTCGTCCAGCCACCGTTATATTTTTGGTTGGGTGCCTTCTTCTCGCTACTGGCGGGCCCAACGTCGCTGGCACTGCGGCTGCCTTCGGCGCTTGCGACCATCGCTTTATCCGCCTTCACCGGCTATGCCGTCGCGCGGCAAGCGGGAGCCCGTGCTGGCATCTATGCCGCCGTCATTCTTTCGACGTGCTTGATGGAGGCCGTGATCGGCCGGCTGGCGATCATGGACGCGCTGCTCGACCTCGCGGTCGCAATGACGATCTTTTGGTGGTTTCGAGGTCTGGAGAGCGGGCGCGACCGGTATACGATTTTCGGCTGGATTGCCGCTGCGTTCGGATTTCTGGCTAAGGGGCTCGTTGCGCCGGTCGTGGCGTTGTTGGTCGTCGTGCCGTTTTTCTTTTGGAACCGGCGTTTTGAAACGACGCACTCGCCGTCGGCGCGAGCCTGGACCGTGGGGCTTCTGGCGTTCTTCGCGATCGCCGCTCCATGGCCGATCGCCTTGGTGCTGCACTATCACTTCTTCCCGCTTCAAAAACTCATCGGAGAGTACACGATCGGCCGCTACACCGCCGTCGTCGAGAATCAAGCCGGACCGTTTTGGTATTACGTGCCGGTCGTCATTCTCGGGTTCTTTCCGTGGATCGCGTTTCTGCCGATGGCCGTCACCTATGGCATTCGGCGGCTGCGCGATGCGGCGTCGCAAGATCCGGGCTCGTCGCGTCTCGTGCGGCTCGCGTTTGCCTGGATCGTAATGCCGCTTATCTTTTTCAGCTTCGCGCGTACGAAGCTTCCGAACTATATAGCGCTGGAGCTCCCCGCCCTCGCGTTGATTACCGCGCTCTACTTCGAAGCGGTCGTGCGCCGCGGCGGCACGCGTTCGGCGGTCTTCTCCGCAGCGACCGTTCCGGTGACGATCGGGGCATTGGCGATTGCGATCGCACTCTTCACGCGCAACAATCGCCTGACGGCCGAAATCGCGATCGCGGTTCCGCCCTTGCTGGCGATGGCGGCGGCGATCTTCGCCGGATCTTTGCTGACCGCGCTGCTGGTCGCGCGGCGCAGCACCGTGGGCGCGGCTCCCTACGCGTTGGCTTTCGCCGCGGTCGTCGCGACCGACGTGCTCGCCGTAACGGTTTTACCGCACACCGAAACGTTCAAGCCGGTGCCGCGGTTGGCTGCGGTCATCGAGCGCGAGCAGCGGCCGGGTGACGTCGTCGCCATTCAAAACGTCTCGGGCGGCAACGCGTTGCTTTTTTATACGCATCCAGTCGTGCGCGTGCTCGCATCGCGCAGCGACGGCGATCCGCAAGGCGACGGCGACGACCCCCGAACGATTCTCTGTGCGGCATCGCGTGCGTGGGTAATCGTTCCGGCTTCGAGCGTGCCCACGGACCCCGCGTACGGTCGCGTTCGGCGCCTGGTTACCGTCGACCGCAAAGCGGCACTGCTGCTCTACGAAGGAGGTCCTTGCCACTAGGAGGCTCAGATTTAGCCAAACTCGTTGTCGGCTCGGGGCTCGATTGCCATAGCAAACTTCACCCCTCGGCTCCTAGATTTGGCCCAAATCTGAGCCTCCCAGTTACGTTGCCCTAAGGCTTATAACCTGATACTTGCGCTTCGGTAACGGGCGATGCGTGATTGCTTCCGAGGCCGCCGCGAATGTAGGTTATGACGTCGGCCATGTCTTTATTGGAAAGCTGACCTTTCCACGCCGGCATCTGCCCGTTGTAACTCATTCCTCCCACCGATATTTGTCCGTGCAGCCCGCTGGTGACAATTCCGATGACCTTATTCGGATCGCCGGTGACGACCGGGTTGTTGGCAAGCGGGGGAAACGTTCCCGACATGCCTTGGCCCTGCGCACCGTGGCAGCTCGCGCAGTTAGCAGCGAAGACTTTGGCGCCATTGGTATCGGTTGGCGATGCGGCGGCACTCGATTCGGTCGAAGCCTCCGCGGAGCCCAACACTACCGACTCCGGCGGCGAGGCGGGCGCCGCAGCCTGTTTGGCCATGGTCGTGACTTGCGCGTAGATCGACAATCCGACGATCGTGAAAATGACGATCGTGGTCGTCCATAAGATGCCCGAACGCGCGGCAAAACTGCGCGTCCGGCTGCGATCCAGCCAGGGAAGCAACAGAACCACCACCAGGAAGAGCGTCGGAACGACGATCGTTGCGATCAGCTCGGTGCCGATCGCCATCGGGCCCATGTGAATCTCCGGCGGGACCAGTGCCAGCAGACCGAAGAGCGATAAGAAATACCACGCCGGATAGGGGACGAAGAACTTCGTCGGATCGGCTTTGGCGTCCAAATACGGGGGAAACGCGAACGCCAGAAAGCAGATGATGACGAAGATGATGAACGAGAAGGCGCCGTCCATGAACATCTGATCCGGCCAGAACCGCCCGGTTTTGAGCTTGCGCGGATCGTCGACGACCGGACCCGCCGCGCCGTTATGACGGAAGATCGCGAGGTGCGCGCCAACTAGCAAGACGAGTACGGCCGGCATGAGCCAAACGTGCAGCCCGAAGAAGCGGTTGATGGTGGCCGTGCCCATTCCACCGCCGCCCTGCGCGATATGCTGGATAACGGGACCGAGGCCCGGGGCGAGGCCGGTGATGTTGAGCGAGACCTGCGAAGCGAAGTAGGCATCCATATCCCACGGGAGCAGATAACCCGTGAGGCCGAGCACCAAGGTGACGAGCAGCAAGAGCACGCCGACGACCCATTGGATTTCGCGCGGCGCCTTATACGCGCCAAAAACGAGCACTTGCAGCAGGTGCAAGAAGACCAGCGCGATCATCGCCGAGGAGCCCCAATAATGGAGCGAGAGCAAAAGGTGCGTGTACGGGTTGAGATAGATCGCGCGCGTCGATTCCCACGCCGTTGCCGCCGACGGTGCATAGAAGAACGTCAAGAAGATCCCGGTGGTGATCTGCAGGATCATCGTGAAGAGCGTCGCGCTCCCGAACACGTACCAGTAGCTCGCGCCGCCGGGCACGTCTTCGGTGAGAAACTCTTTCGCCATCGAGACGAAGCCGGTTCGTTTTTCGATCCAGTTCAGCATCAGCGACTCCTATGCCTGATACGAGACGACGAT
>JBEKRW010000296.1:0-3115 GCA_049517595.1 Candidatus Cybelea sp.
CCCTCGCTCTTCAATCTCAACGAGCCGTTGCTCTTTGCCGCTCCGGTCGTCTTCAACCCGCATCTGATTCTGCCGTTCGTGGGAGTCCCGGTGGTGCTCGCTACGGTTACGTATGCCGCGGTCGCAACCGGTCTCGTCGCGCGCGCCGCATTCTACGTCCCTTCATCCGTTCCAACGTTCATCTCGACGTACGTCGCCACCCAGGATCTACGCGCCGTCGCGCTCGCGGCCTTCAACATCGTGTTGGCGACGGCGATGTACTATCCGTTCGTGCGCGCGTACGAGCGGCATCTTTCGACAGGCTCAAGACAAGTTACTTCGGAGGGTAAATGATCGCCGAGTTGTGCGAGCGGTTTGACATAACCGGCCGCGTTAAAGAGGCGGCGCTGGAGGCAGAACGCCGAACGGCAACGCTGACCTACGATGCCCAGCAGCGCGTGCAGCGCAACGTTTTGGGTGCCTTTCTCGACGAGGGAATTAACGAGAGCGATCTCGCCGGAACGACCGGTTACGGCTACGACGATGCCGCTCGCGCGCGCTACGAGTCGCTGCTCGCTCGCGTTCTCGGGGCGCAGCGCGCCATCGCGCGGCTTTCGATCGTCAGCGGCACGCATGCAATCGTCGCCTCCCTGGCGGCCTGCACTCCGCCGGGCACGACGCTCCTATCGATCTCGGGCCGGCCGTACGATACGCTTCGCTACGCCATTTGCGAGGCGCCGCATTGCCTCGCAAGCGAGGGCACCGAGTATCGCGAGGTCGCTTTGACCGCCGATGGCGCGCTCGATCTGCCGGCCGTGCAAAACGAGCTGCGCGCAAGCGGGAAGGCGACCGTCTTCATTCAGCGTTCGCGCGGCTACGCGCCGCGGCGCTCGCTTACCGTGGAAGAATGCGAAACCGCCTATGCAGCCGTCAAAAGTGTGGCCCCCAGCGCGCTGGTGCTGGTCGATAACTGCTATGGCGAACTCGTCGAAGAGCGCGAGCCTGCGGAGGCGGGCGCCGATTTGATTATGGGGTCGCTCATCAAGAATCTCGGCGGATCCATGGCTCCGGCGGGCGCCTATGTGGCGGGAGACGGCGAGCTGGTCGAACGCGTCGCGGCTCGACTTTACGCGCCTGGGCTGGGCGCCGCGCTCGGACCCACGCTGGGGTTCGGCCGCGCCTTCATACAGGGTCTCTTTCTCGCGCCGCTCGTCGTCGAGCAAACCCTGCGCGGCTTGGATTTTATCGCGGCACTGTTCGAAGCACTCGGCTATGGCGTCGACCCGGTCGCCGGAGCGCGACGCAGCGACATCGTTCAGGCGATTCGTCTTGGAACGGCCGAACGGCTCGAGCGGTTTGCCGCTGGCTTACAAGCGGCGATGCCGGTCAACGCGCGCTTTAGGCCGGTGCCCGGAGCCGTGCCGGGATATTCCGATCCGGTGTTGATGTCGTCGGGCGCCTTTGTGGCCGGAGCTACGATCGAGCTCTCCTGCGATGCGCCGCTCCGCCCGCCGTACGAAGTGTACGTGCAGGGTGGTGTGCTCGCCGCGCACGCCTACTTGGGCGGCCTCTTCGCCGCGCGCGCGCTTGAATTGACGAGCTAGTCGGGCCTCGCGCAGCCCAGAAAGCCGTAGAAGTGATAGCGGCATCCGTCGGAGGTCGATACGGCGATGCGCGTGTCCTCGACTGACGCGCTGGTGACTGTCTTACCTACGAGGCTTTGTAGAATTTCTCGTGCTTGCAGAAACTCTGCGGCCCGCAATCCTTCCGGCTCGGCTTCGATGAGTTCGAGGAGCTGATCCAGTCGATTGTCCATGGTCCTCTCTAGTATCGTCGCCTCACCGGCGATTTCTTAGTGGCGCCGCGCCAGGAGGGCGCCGGAGCCCCTAGAGAAGGGCTGGCGGCCATGTACCTGCTCGAAGTGCTAAGCGGCCCGCTCGACGGCACAACCTGGCCGTTCGAGCGTGAGATAACAATCGGGCGCGATTACGCGCTGGCGGACGCCTGTCTTTCGCTCGACCGGTACGTCTCTCGCCAGCACGCTCGCCTGCAAATCGACGGCAGCTCGATTCGGTTGACCGATCTGCGAAGCCGCAACGGAACGCGCCTGGCCGGCCAACCGGTTGTCGGCGACGTGCCGTTACCCGTCGGCGAGCCGTTCGTCGTTGGCCGCACCCTTCTGCGAGTGACGCGCGCGTAGCCGTACGCTTATGGAAAGCGCCGCTTCGGTTGCGCGGGCGCGCGCGCTCTCATCTGCGTTGCCGCGGCCGCTCGGGTTCGTTCCGACGATGGGCGCGCTTCACGAAGGGCATCTCGAGCTGGTGCGGCGTGCGCGCGAGCGCTGTGCGGCGGTCGTCGCCTCGATCTTCGTCAACCCGCTCCAGTTCGCGCCCAACGAGGACCTTGCGACGTATCCGCGCGATTTGGAGCACGATCGCGAGAAGCTCGCTGCGGCCGGAGTAGACGCGCTCTTCCAGCCCGACGCGCCGGCAATGTACCCCGCGAAGTTTTCGACCTTCGTCGAGGTCGAGCCGATGGGCGCGGTCTTCGAAGGTGCCCAACGGCCGGGACACTTTCGCGGCGTGACGACGGTGATCGTCAAGCTGCTCAACATCGTGCAGCCCGACGTGCTGTTTCTCGGGCAAAAGGATGCGCAGCAAGTCGTACTGCTGCGCAAGATGATCGCCGATCTGGATTTCTTGGTCGACGTCGAGATCGTGCCGACGGTGCGCGAGCCCGACGGTTTGGCACGTTCGAGTCGCAACCGCTACTTGGATTCGACGCGCCGCGCCGAGGCGGCGACGCTCTACCAAGCGCTGTGCACGACGTTGCGAGCCCTTAAAGACGGTGCTCCTAAGGCGGCTGCGCTCGCGGCCGGTGCCGCTTCGCTGAGTCCGAGCGCCCAACTCGATTACCTCGAAGTCGTCGATGCGCAAACGTTCGAGCCGATCGAAGAGCTTGCGCCGCCGGCGTTCGTCATCGGCGCGGCGCGCTTTGGAAAGACGCGGCTCATCGACAACTTGTGGGTGCCCCTTCGTCCTTCGACAGGCTCAGGATGACATGGCTGCGGACAGGCTGAAGAACGATGGCTAAGCCTCGCATCTTTTTGGGGGTAAGCGGCGGAATCGCCGCCTAT
>JBEKRW010000297.1:0-3100 GCA_049517595.1 Candidatus Cybelea sp.
TTTCCCGCCCGTGATTCGGCCGTGGCCTTGGCCCCTGTTTGCGCCATTTGCGCCCTCCGCGCCGCGTAGTCCACCGCCTGCGCCACCTTGAGCGCCTCCGGAGGAGTCTTGGCCGCCACCACCGCCGGCGACAACGAGGCGTTCTCTAAGGTGGTCGCCGCCTTGACGAACGTCCGAGGCCCCACCGCCGCCGCCACCGCAGCCGGGGTTGCAGCTTCCGCCGGTATAGGGTGCCGCACCGCCGTTGTAGCCGGTGCCCTCGGGGCTGCCCGCACCACCAACAAAGACGGCGAGGGCCTCGCCCGGCGTGACGGGGATCGTTGCCTTCACGAGACCTCCGAGTCCACTAGGACCGCTCCGGCCAAATGTACTTGAGCCGCTCGCACCACTTGCGGTGACGGTAACCGCAGTCACGCCGCTTGGAACTGTAAACGTCTGTTCCGCGCCCGTATAGCTGAACGTTTGCGACTGCTTCTCACCGTGCGCGCCGAGCGCGTTTGCCGCGCCCATCGGCGGCTGTGTTCCACCGCACGCGGCGAGCAGCGCCACAGCGACGATAAGGCCCAACGTATAACGGCCGAAACCTAAACATGTCATCTCAACACCCCTATCTAAGTAGCGAGATTCGACGGTGGGCATTGTTCCTCAGCCCTTTATCAGCAGGGTCGAACAACGGCGCTCTTTCACGGGGCCGTGCAGCGTGGCAGAGGCGCCGGGCTAAGGGGCAACGCTCAACGTTGCGCCGTAAAACCCGATGTTCTTCTTGGAGTAGCCGTAAAAACGCGTCACCTTTTTTGACGGTCTTCCACCTTCGGGATATTTCCAAGTACCGATATGGGTGGCGTGCTGACCATGGTTGCTATACGGGGCGATTATCGTATCGTTGTAAATCCATGACTGACGGGGAGCGTGGCGGATGTCCTGAAGCGTTGTCGTCCCCACGACGGTTGCCTGCGAGCCGTAGACCTCCAACTGAAAGACTACAACGGGAGGATAACCACCGGATTCGTAGGTGATGTACTTGCCGTCCCACTGAATTTGACCGGGTTCTCCGACACTTTGACTTACCGACAACGCAAGAAACGTGCTGCCACCCTTTGGCAACTCTGCAAGACCGTATTTCTCTCCTGACAGGAATCCGTCAACGAATAGATTTCCGGCATTATCGTATCCGCAGTAGGTCGCATCCAAGCCCGATTCGTAGGTAACAGGCTCACCCGAGCCGGGCTTAAATACCGCGACGGGTGAGTTTTCGTAGACGACGGCAAGATTGCCGGTAACCGGGTCCACCGAGCAACCTCTTGCGCCGTCCCCAGGTAACGAAAAAATTGCGATTGGAGTGGTTCCGGCATGCGCAAACTCTGCGACTTCATCGTTATCTGCGATGTACACATTGCCGCTAGCGTCAGAGCAGTCGGCGCTGTAATCCCAGCCGCTGTAGCCGCTTATTGCCCCGACGACCTTGCCGCCAGGATACGAGAGTATGCAAGTGCCTCCGCATCCGCCGACGGCATAAATCAGGTCCTGGTTCTTCGCTTCCGGCAGCATCCAAGACTTGCCACCCTCGGCGTGCGTTGCGATCGCCGAGGTTTGCGGCATCGCGCCCGGCGCGCCCATCGGCGGCTGCGATCCGCCGCAACCTGCGAGCACTGTTGCAGCTATGCAGCAGCTTAGCGCGTAGCTGCGGAAATCCAAGCTTCTCATCTTGCCTTTGCTCCTTGCTCCGTGAACGCCACGCAGCCGAGCAATGTTTCGGCAGGGCGGTGCTCGAGCCCGCGTAGCGGCCAGGCATGGGCGAGGCGAGCGACCTCAGCCTCCAGTGCCCCGCTAAGCAAACACGGCCTCGCATTCGCGAAGCCGTGCGGAGAAGCAAAGGCGTGGGATGTTACCGAGTCGGGCCGACGCTCACGGTGAGACCGTAGAAAAATCCGACCCCTTGTCCAAAGTTCTTTTTTGAAAGTAGTCGTTCGGCTTTGCCGCCATGCGGGTAATCCCAAAATCCGATTTCGCCATGCTTCCCGAACGGAACGAGAACTTTCTTGCCGAAAATCCAGGAGCCCCGCGCCTTGCTCAATGCGCGACTAGATTTGGTCGTGCCGACGATAGTGGCCGTCGAACCCGAAATCTGCAGCCGTGAAAGTTGAAAAGTTTTCTGCGTGATTCCCTCGATCGTTATGTACTGACCGTCCCATTGAATAGACCAAGGGTCTCCGCCAATGCTCTGATCAATGGTAATAACGTTGAACGATCCGCTACCGTTTGGCAGCTCAGCCAGGCCTACACTTCTTTGGTTAAAGCCATCGACGAACAAGTTGCCTTCGTCGTCGTAGCCGGAGAACTGTGAGTTGATGCCGCTCTGGTAAACCGTGGGTGTCCCTTGGCCGTCGGGGAAGATCGCGACGTTTTGATCGTCGTCAGTGGTACCGAAAGTCACCGCAAGGTTACCCGAGATCGGATCACTCGCACAGCCGACCGACTCTGGACTCTCGCCGGGCAACTCTAGAGTTGCCACGGGCGTCGTTCCCCCATGACTGTATTCCAACACCTCGTCGCCTCCCGTAAGGAAGACATTTCCATTCTTGTCGGAACAGGCGGCCTGCCCCCCGCTATCAATGCTCCCGACGAGCTTCCCCGTCGTATACGACAAGACATAAGAGGACGCCTGACCGGCGACATAGATCAAATCGTCGCTGCTTGTATTTGTGCCCCACGTCCCCGTAGACTTTACGCCGGGTGCTGCCCGGCCCGCGGGCTGCGATCCGCCGCACCCTGCCAGCACTGCCGTAGCCAGGCAGCCCCAAAACGCGTAACGGAAAAGATCGGAAACCCTCATCGCAGCCTCCTGACGTGAACGGATCACTGCAGGACGTTCGGCGCAGCCCGATTAGCCGCCCTGTAGCATGCGCCACACGGCAAACGAGCTAATGGCGCTCTCCGGCATCGGATACGATCTGGCGGCTGAGCGCTCAGGCCACGGCTCGACGCGGACGACCTTCGAGCATTACAAGAACGTTTCAGGGCAAGCGTCACTGTAACGCCGCCGATCGCATCGACGGGTTCCTCGCCGAAAGCATGGGCGAAGCCAAATGAAGCCCTGTTG
>JBEKRW010000298.1:0-3065 GCA_049517595.1 Candidatus Cybelea sp.
GCGCTACCGGTCTGCTGATGTCGCAGAAGTTGTGGGCCCAAGAGCGCGGTGCGATCACGCAAGAGGTGCAGCAGGATCAAAGCAATGCATTCTACCGGCTCTTCGTAAAGATGCAGGATAGGCTCATCGGCGGCACGCCGTACGCGAAGAACACTCTGGGCACCGTCTCTGATTTTGCCAACAAGGTGAACAGCACGCAGTTGCTGCGCTTTTACCACGACTGGTATCACCCCAACAATGCCGTCTACATTATTACGGGCGACGTCGATCCGGAGCAGACCATCACCGAGGTACGCCGGCTCTTCGGCGATATTCCGGCGGCTAAACTTCCCGCGCGCGAACCGGTACGTCTGCAACCCCTAAAAGCCGCCACTTTTCACGATAAGTCGGACCAGGGGTATACCGCCGTGGCGTTAGGTTATCGCTTTCCCGGCTACGACAGCCCGGACTACGCGGCTGGCCAGATCTTGGGTGACGTGCTCTCGAGCGCGCGCAGCAACCTGGGCGGCATGGCCTATACCGGACAAGCCTTGGGCGCCGGATTTGAGGCAGAAGCCTTTCCTAAAGTAGGACTCGGTATCGCGTTTGCCGCCGTTCCGGTCAGCGTGCCGCCGGCGACCGCGGCCCGCGAAGTGCGCGGGATCCTCGAGGGCTACAAGCGGACCGGAGTCCCGACCGAGCTCGTCGACGCTGCCAAGCTGCGCGAAGTTTCGCAACTCGAGTTCAATGCAAACTCGATCGAAGGCCTGGCTCTCGAGTGGAGTCAAGCCGTTGCCGTGCAAGGGCTCTCGTCGCCCGACGACATGGTCGAACAGTATCAGCGGGTCACCGCCGGCGACGTCAACCGAGTGTTGCGAACCTACATCGACAACCAGCGCGCCGTCGTCGTCTACGCCGTTCCGCAAAACGCAGGCGCGGCGCGGGCGAGCGGCGAGATGGCCAAAGAGAACAACCAGATTCCGCCAAGCTCGCACGAGCCGCTGCCGAGCTGGGCTCAACACGTTCTCGACAATCTGCAAGTACCGCAGCAGACGATATCGCCCAGCGATATGACCTTGCCCAACGGCATTCGGTTGATCGTGCAGCCCGAAAGCATCTCTCACACCGTCGTCGTTGCGGGTGAGATTGAAAATAACGAGGACCTTCAAGTGCCGCCGGGCCAGGAAGGCGTAGCCGACGTAACGGCCGGGCTGCTGCCCTTCGGAACGACGACGTACGACCGCATCGCATTCCAAACCGAGCTCGACAAAATTGCGGCGTCGACCGAGGCCGGAACGAGTTTCGGGCTCGACGTCCTGTCGTCGCAGTTCGACCGTGGAATGCAACTGCTTGCCGACGAGGAGCTGCACCCCGCCTTTCGGCCGGCGGATTTTGCCGTCGTGCAACAGCAGACGCAGGGTGAGCTAACTGGAGAGATGACCACGCCGCAGCATCTGGCAGATGTCGCGTTAAATAAGGCCTTGTACCCGCCCGGCGATCCGGTGCAGCGCTTCGCGACGCCGAAGAGCGTCGGAGCCCTGACGCTTCACGACGCCAAGAGCTGGTTCGCAACGGCCTATCGCCCCGATCTGACGACCATCGTGGTCATCGGCGATACGACGCCCGAGGCCGCAAAGGCGATCGTTGAAAAGTACTTCGGAGCGTGGAGTGCGACGGGGCCGAAACCCAACGTCGATCTTCCTGCGGTTCCGCCAAACGCAGCAAGCCAGATCGACGTTCCGGCAACCGGACGCGTGCAGTCCTCCGTAAGATTAATGGAAACGGTCGATCTGGTTCGCAAGGATCCCGCGTGGCCGGTCCTGCAACTCGCCAATAGCGTCTTGACCGGTGGATTCTACTCGTCCCTGC
Source organism: Candidatus Cybelea sp. (assembly GCA_049517595.1). Taxonomy (GTDB): domain Bacteria; phylum Vulcanimicrobiota; class Vulcanimicrobiia; order Vulcanimicrobiales; family Vulcanimicrobiaceae; genus Cybelea. Next base: position 1,849 of record JBEKRW010000298.1, read on the forward strand.
TGTTTCACGATCTGCGCGAAGTTCATGGCTATGCGTACTCGATCGACAGCCGGTTCGCCGCGGGCAAGACCCGCGGGACGTTCGGTTTGGACTACGGTTGCGATCCACAAAACGTCGTGCCGGCCGAGTCGCAAATACAGGCCGTCTTAGAGCGTTTGCAGCGCGAGCCGATCGAGCCCGACCGGCTGCTTCGTGCCAAGGCGTTGCTGATGGGCGAGGTGCCGATCCGCGAGGCGAGTTACGACGGCGTAACCGGTCAGCTACTCAAGTATGCATCGCTCGATCTGCCGCTCGATCAGAACGTCATCGACGCGCGTGCGCAGCTCGATGCGACGCAGGAGAGCGTTCGAGCCGCTTTGGCCAAATACGTTCGGCCGCGCGGCTTCGTGCGCGTCGTAACGGGACCGGGGCCTCGTTAGTGGCGGGCCGCTAGCCCGTGGATGCGATCCGGGGAATCGGCTTCGATCTGGACCACACGCTTGCCATCGACAATCACCTCGAGCGCGTCTGTCTTCTGCGACTGCTGCCGAGCGTCGCGTCGCGAGGCGGCCACAGCCTGGGTACGCTCGGCGACGAAATCGATTCCGTCGATCGTCTGCTGGCGCGCCAGCGCATCGGCGAGGTCACGATTGACGAAGCGGTGCGCCTTTTTGCAGCGGAGCGTGGTTTGACGGGCGGCGATTGGTTTGTCGAGGCGTTCCGGAAGATGACCGTGGAGAGCGCCGAGGATTTCGTGGTACCGCTGCCAGGAGTCGAGCAGACAATGGAAGAGCTGCAAAAGCGCGGAATCCTGGTAGCCGTGCTGACCAACGGTTGGGATCCCTTGCAGAAGCGTAAAGCGGAGCAGGCCGGCTTCCGTGGCCCGGTTCTCGTTTGCAGCGAGATCGGCGAGCGCAAGCCCGCGGCGATCGCTTTCGAGCGCCTTCTGCACGTTCTGGGCACGGAGCCGCGACAAACCTGGTACGTCGGAGACGACCCGCGCGACGACGTTGCGGGGGCGCAGCAGGCCGGCATGCAGGCGGTATGGATGGACTGGGAAGGCCGTAAGTACCCCGATGATTTGCCGCCGCCCGACCTTACGATTCACAGCCTCGTGGATCTGCTGGCGGTCGCCCCGCAGTGCGCGCGCTCGTCGTGATCGGTCGCGGAGTTCTCGCGTGCATCGCCTGCCTCGTCGTTTGCACGGGGATAGCGGCGCCTGCCGACTACCAAGGGAA
>JBEKRW010000299.1:0-3060 GCA_049517595.1 Candidatus Cybelea sp.
GCGAGAAGCGCGGGAAGCAATCTTGAGATTCGCATAAGTTCTCCTTTCCGGAGTGGACGCTTGAATTATATCCGCAAAGAAGCGGTCTCACGCGGACGAATTCACGCATCCAAGGCGCTTTCATAGAACTCTTACCCGCTCATCAGGCCGTTCCAACGCGCCGTTCATCTCGTTCTCACGTCACTTCACAATCGCGCCGTCCTCGACAAATAAAAACAGGGGCCCTAGAGGGCCCCTGCGCGAGCGCGCGGCTTTAGCGCGACGGTGGTGGTTTGCTCTTTCCGGTGTTCGGCGGCGCCTTGCCCTGCCCGCCACTGGGAGGCTTTGCTTGACCGCTGGGAGGCTTCGATTGCGGCGCAGGCTTGTGCTGCGTTGTCGGCGGGGGCTTGTGCTGCGTCGTCGGTGCAGGCTTGTGCTGCGACGTGGGCGCGGCCGGTTTATTTTGCGTCTTCGGCGCCGTTTGTTTGTTTTGGTTTGTGGGCGCGGCCTGTTTGTTTTGCGTCGTCGGTGCCTTATTCGTATTCGAACCGCCCGACTTCATCTGATTCTGCGCGTTTTTCTTGTCGGCAGTCGTTACCGGTGCGGCGTTGGGCGGTTTGTTCGTGCTGCTGAACGGCTTTTGGGAAGCCGTCAACGTCGGCTTGCCTTTGTTAACGCTCGCGTATTGATTGCGGTCGTCGCTCGCGTACTTCGCCTGGTTTTTCTGATCGGTGGTAGGGGGCCGGCCGTTCTTGCGCGCCGTGATCTGGCCCGACGTAGGCTTGGCCGTCGTACCACCGTGGCCACCGTTGTAGCTGACGTGTGAGCTGTTGTTGTAGTGGTTGTTGATGACGGTTTTGTTCACGTAGGTGTTGTGGATTGTGGTTCGGTTCACGTTCGTGACGGCCGTATTGTAGCGGAACTGATTGCCGGCCCATGCGCCTCCGACAAAGCCGCTGCCATAATAGCCGGCTCCGTAGTTGACGCCGCCGTAGAAGCCGACGCTGGCTCCCCAGTAGCCGCCAGTCCATCCGTAACCGCCGCCAACGCCGGCGCCCCAGTACCCGGGCGTCCATAAGAGACCGACGGACGGCGGCGCGACCCAAACTCCGGGGGTCCAGTAGTATCCGGCCGATCCATAGCCCCAGTAGCCGGGGGTCCACTGATAGTTCGGATACGGCGCCGGGGGCTGTGCGTAGACGGGAATCGGCGGGGGAGCCACGCCGATCGAAACGCCGACGCCGACTGCAAACTGGGCCGGCGAGGGCGGCGGAAGGGCGGCTAAGAGAGTTGCCGCCATAAGTGCGGGGAGCGACCTTAAGATTCGCATGCGTTGTCCTTTTCTCAGAGGTAGAGGCCTGAATTATACCCCGATACGACCTCGTACCCCGTCATACTTCATCAATCTAACGTAATCTTCGCGGTCACCGGGTGATGGTAGGATCTGCCCATGTTCGATGTGGGGGATTCCTTACGAGGTGCGCTCGCCCGGGCTCGCGGTCAGCTCCGAGATTCGCAGGAAGCCGTCGCGCGTGCCAATGCCGGCAAGGACGCAGGACGGAGTGCAGACGCCGCGATGGCGCAGACCGCCTCGGCGGCGATCTTTTCCGAAGCATTGTTGAGTGCCGAGCACGCTCGCTTCGAGGAGATCAAGGCGGTGACTAAATGACCGTCGATCTGCTCGACGCCGCAGCCAGCTGGATGGACGCACAGCGCGCTCGACGTCACTGCACGCAACATTGCGGCGGCGGAAGCCGCAGGCCCAACGGCGAAGATCTACGCAAATGATCCCGCTCGACCGGCTTGCAAAGTTCTGAGGCCCTGCGCGGCAAATCACCGTTCAATGCAGGCACGAGGTATATCCGCTCGGACCGCGTGAGCAAGGAACGGTAGACTTTCGTGGTTACGAAGGCGCGGGCGGAGAACGCCATCTTTAACCGGGAGGGATTTCGCGTGGAGTTCGAACTCTTCGGTGGGAAGCGTCTCGCGCTGCCTGCCTACGATTATCCAGTGATGGCGCCGCAACGGTGGAAGATCTCAGACTGGAAGAATGCGCGCCTCGGCGCGTATCGACTTCTCGTGAAAAGGATCACGGTTTACAGCGGCGATGGGACTCCCGTCCTGCGCGACTTGCAGTTAGGCGATTTGCGCGACAGCTACTACGAGGATGCCTACGGGTCGATGAAACCGCCGTAGGGCATTGACAAAGCAAAGAGATCCGGCCCGCAATAGAACGCCAGGGAATCCTAGCGAGCATTCTAAGCCACGTTTTCCAGGCAGAGATAGGCCCTCGGGCCGCGAGCGGCGCCGCGGGGCAGTCGCACGCTTCTTCGGAGTGTTCGGTCTGCGGTGCTCCCAGGCACGCAAGTGCTCATCACCGAAGGAATTACTGCCGGGGTGATCTGCCACCGCAGGTGACGACGGCGAAGACGACAACCAGAAAGGCACGAAACGTGAACCAAAACCTGAGCGCGAGATCGGAATTACCACCGGAGATCCGCGAAGACATACTCGACGACGTTGCCGCTGGCGCTAAAGGTCCCAGCACCAACGCTATCACCCCGCCTGATCCGTTCCGAAAGAACTCAACGCGCTCGCGCAAAGCCCCGGGCTCCAACGCCGTCACGCCGCCTGACCCGTTTTAGCGAGCATCACTCTAAGCGCAAATCAAATCGCGACGGAGGAATCTCACGAGAGCAAGAGGCCGCTATTGGACCAGGGAGACGCTGCCTATACCGCATGAGCGCCGTTGGAACACCCGGGCGAAGCTTTCTTAGAAGCCTGCTCCAACCTTTGAAGCGCCATTGCGCATCGCTCCGTGCCGAATCATTCCGAACTACCTCACGCGCTAGGTACAGATGATGTTCAGCCCACCTGGGTCGTTGCCGGTCGAGCTCGTTCTCTTCATTACCGTCGATGTTGGGCGCTACTCTTCGGAGGCGTCACGGGCATCTTTCGATAAGGAACGGCTCACATGCGCATCAGCGACGCGCTCGCGAGTCAGCGGCCGTTTTTTTCGTTCGAATTCTTTCCGCCCAGGGACGATGCCGGTTCGAGGCAGCTCGTAGCGGCGATCGAAGC
>JBEKRW010000300.1:0-3058 GCA_049517595.1 Candidatus Cybelea sp.
AACGGGAATCGAACCCGTCTTTCCGCCTTGAAAGGGCGATGTCCTAACCGATAGACGATGGCGCCGCGGTGCTTTCAACACGGTAACGGGCCTTAAGGGCGCTTGTCAACGCTAGGAGCACCGGGAGAAGGCGCCCAATTAACGGACGGCGAGCTTGCTCGGGGGGCGGCGCCGCACCGGGACGGGTTCCACGTGCTTCGACGCTTGGCTGACGAACCAGACGCAAAGCAGCGTCAGCAGGGCGGCATCGTCGAGAACGCCGAGGACCGGTATATCGCTGAAAATGTCGATCGGTGAGATGACGAGGAGCGCGAGCACTGCCGCGATCAGCTTGAGCGACGCGGGGACGCGCGTGTGGCGCACCAGCGGTAGGGTTTGGAGGACGGCCGTCTTCGCCACCAGGAATAAACGCATAAGCCTCATGATGCCTATAGTACCCGGGGCGCCTCCGGCTGTTTCACGAACGGCCCTTTGGGGGGTTAGGGCAAGGAAAATGCAACGCCGACGGTTTTTGAGTGCGGTCGCCGCCTTGGCCGGCGCGCCGGCGGTCGCGCGAGCGGGCGACGCGGGGAGATCGCCCGCGGACCTGATCGTTACCGGAGCCACGATCCATACCGTCGACGATGCGTTCCCGGCGCCGCAAGCGTTCTGCGTGCGCGGCGGGATGTTTGTCTACGTCGGCTCGCGTGACGGCGCGATGGCGCTGCGCGGGCCGCAAACGCAGGTGCTCGACCTCACCGGATACACCGTGCTGCCCGGCTTGATCGACGCGCATCTCCACCTCACCGGGGTAGGCCTCGATCTCGCGGAGGTCGATCTATTCAAACTGCACTCCTACGCCGACGTCGTCGCGAAGACGGCCGCCTTCGCGCGCACCTCGCCAGATGCGTGGATTCTCGGCGACGGTTGGGATCAGAACCTGTGGCCCGGAAAGGCGTTTCCAACACACGAACCGCTCAGCGCCGCGATTCCGGACCGGCCGGTTGCGCTTTCGCGTCTCGATGGACACGCGGTTCTCGCCAATGCAAAAGCGATGCAACTTGCCGGGGTGACTAACTCGACGCCCGATCACGCCGGCGGCCTCATCGTGCGCGACGCGCAGGGAAACCCCACCGGCGTGTTCGTCGACAACGCCATGGATTTGATCTACAGCAAAGTCCCCGATCCGACGCATCAACAGCTCGTCCGTGCCACGCGTTCGGCGATCGCCGAATGCAATCGTTGGGGCCTGACGACCGTGGCCGAACCGGGCACCAACGAAACGCGCCTCGCCGCGCACGTCGAGTTGATCGAGGCCGGCGAGTATTCCATCCGCAACTATGCGATGCTCTGGGACGACACGGCGCTGATCGACAAGCATATTCAATCCGGCATCGTCGAGAACGCCTACGACGGCCACCTGTGGATTCGCGCCATCAAAATGTTCGCCGACGGCGCGCTCGGATCTCGCGGCGCCGCGCTGCTCGCGCCCTACTCTGACGATCCACACAACACCGGCTTGGTCGTCACGCCGCAAGCGCACATGCAGGAGGTAACCGAGAAGGCGCTGCGCGCCGGATTTCAGGTGTGCGTGCACGCGATCGGCGATCGCGGGAACCGAATGGTTCTCGACGCCTGTGAGGCGGCGCTGCTTTCGGTCCCGTCACACGACCCGCGGCTGCGCATCGAGCACGCGCAGGTGCTCAGCCCGCAAGACATCGGCCGTTTCGCAACGCTCGGCATCATCCCGTCCATGCAGACGACGCACCAGATCAGCGACATGGCATGGGCGCAGGCGCGTCTCGGACCCGAGCGTGTGCTCGGAGCCTACGCGTGGCGTTCGCTGCTCGACACCGGCGTAATCGTCGCCAACGGCACCGACGCGCCGGTGGAAGCGGTGAGCACGCTGCGCACGTTCCATGCCGCAATCTCGCGCCAGAACGAACGCAACGAACCGGCGGGCGGGTGGTATCCCGATCAGCGCATGACGCGCGACGAGGCGCTCAAATCAATGACGATCTGGGCGGCGCGCGCAAACTTCCAGGAAAAGCTCCTCGGCTCGATCACGCCGGGCAAGTATGCCGATTTTGTTGTGATGGATCGCGACTGGATGACCGCACCCGCCGAAAGCATTATGGAGACGCGGATCGCCGCAACGTATCTCGCCGGGCAGCGCGTCTACGATGGTTCGAGCAGCGCCGCATTCGAGCGGCGCTCAAAGGCCAGCCGGAGCGGCTGCTGCGGCCACGCCGCCCTTCGACTGCGCTCAGGATGACAACAGCTATTTTGCCATTGAGTCTGAGGTCAGGGTTAGCGTGGTCTGATAGACCGTCGTCGACACGCCGCCGATTCCAGCGTGGCGGTCCTCCGTTTTGTATTCCTCGATCGAGACCGGTACAAGGCGCGTGCCGCTGTAGTCGATTTTCGTCTCGGAATCCGACGTGACGAAGCCCTGCGACTTGTCTTTGACGTGCCGCTGCTCGTCAATCTTCAACTCGCCGCCGTCGTTCGAGTTGATCGTATAATCGGCGGTCAGCGACGTGGGGCCGCGGTTGACGGAGATCGTCCAGTGGCCTTTCTCGTCGACGTTCGCTGGGTCGACGAAGTTCGCACCGAGAAAGCGCAGGAGCGTATACTCTTCGATGTTGACCGTCTTGCTCAGATCGCAGATCACGTCGGTGTTGCCGTAGACCGCGCAGGTCGCGGGAGCGGCCTTTCGCGTGTCGATTCCCTCCTCGCTGATCACGACGAGAAGCCCCCGATCCGCTGCTTCCCGCAGAACGTCGACGGTCATCGTGCCCTTGTCGTCGAGCGTCCCTTTGTACGTGCGATTTCCGGTAGAGCCAGCCTCGTTTGGAACGGCGCCGTTTTCGCGCATTTCGAAGGTAAACGAATAGACGAGGTGCCGAAGAGGCGCCGAGGTGCCGGCTCCGGCGGCAGCCGGCGCGAGAGCCGCGCACAGGATGGCCATTGCGGCTAGATAACGCATAAGTGTTGCGGCATTTCTCTCGTCCGCATGCGACCTCCCGTCCTTCGAGAGGCCCAGCCCTTCGACAGGCTCAGGATGACATGGGCGAAA
>JBEKRW010000301.1:0-3052 GCA_049517595.1 Candidatus Cybelea sp.
GCTTTAAAATTTTCTTTGACCCGGTGGATGATGCCGTGCTGCCGGCCGCCGCTCGACGGAGCGACGGGTTGGGCGATCCGCGTTCGAACCGGCTGGCCGTCCGCCCCGAGTTGAACCTGGTATACGGTTTGCTCCTTGACGTCGCCATTAACGCTGATCGTTTCTTGTACTTGCCACGTGTAGTGCGACAGCTGCTGCTGGTTTGCCGCCACGAACTGCTTCACTTGCTGCACTTTTTGCGAAAGCGACGCATTTTGCGCCGTGCTCGGTACCGCGTAGACGAAGAGGCCGGTAAGAAAAAGAGCGGCGGGAACGCCTGCCTTCAAGATAACCCTCCATTCGGTTTCTAGCTGAAGAGAAGTCGAGCAGGCGGCGGTACAGTTCCTTCTTTTTGTATGCAATCCGGGTCATTCACTATCGGGAATGCGGTCGTCGAGCGGTTGGTATCGAAAATAGTTCTCGTTGCGCGGCGCCTTGATGGGAACGAATGGTCGTGGCGCCCGATCGAAATCGAAGCAGTCGTCGAGCGAATTGGCGCGCGCGTCGCTGGCCGCGAGTCTCGAAAGCCTAAAGCGATCCTCGACGAACTTCAGTATGCTTCCGTGCTCGTAATCTATGTGTGAGACGTAATCCTTCTTCGAGTACGGTGAGATGACGAGCAGCGGAATCCGTATCCCGAGGCCGTCGTAATCTACCATCTGTGGCGGCGCGGGGTCGTACCATCCGCCGTAATCGTCCCACATAATGAAGATCGCCGTGGAGTCCCAGTACTGCGACCGCCCGATGGCATTGACGAGTGAAGTTACCCACGATGGCCCGGTGTCGGAGCCGCAGCCGGCGTGGTCGGAGTTCGCGCATGACGGTGTGATCCAGCTTACGGCGCGCAGCCTCCCTTTCTTTACATCGTCGAAAAACTGGAGGTTCGACAAGATGTCCTTGTTCCAGTCGGGGCCGTAGAAGATGTGCCCGATTGCCTGATAGGCGCTCCAAATGTTGAGGTAGCCCGAGCCATACGACGCAGCATAGAATGCCCAAGGAAGCCCGGCTGTGTCGAGTTCGTCGCCGAGCGTGGTGTTGTCGAAGCACGTGCGAATGTGGCCGGCGTAGAGCGTGCGCTGCTGCGAGACCGTTCCGATTAGGTCTTTCTTGCCGCCTTCGCATCCCCAGTCGTTGTCGGGATAGTTCACCGCCGAACTCGCCTGCCCGGCGATAATATACTGATGCGAAATGAAACTGCTCGCATCGAAGTTCGACGCGAACATGCGGTCGGCAAGCACGTACTGATGCGCCATGTCGAAGTAGGGCTTGGTCTCGGCGTGCGGCACGTAGGCGTACTGGGGATGTTTTATCGGACACGGCGGATAACTCGAATGATTGCAGCCGACGTACTCACGCGTGAAGCCGTTCATGCGGCAATCGGTGCCGGGATAACTTCCGGTTCCATTGCAAGCCTGGAAGAAGGAGTAGGAGCTGTGGTCGAGGTCCCACTTGGTTTGGAGCCCGATGGGCTGCAAGGGAATCTTTCGCCCTTCCCGATCGCGCCCGTAGCTCGCTGTATACGCGCCGGGAAACCCGTAGAAGAGATCGTTGAAACTGCGGTTCTCCTGCACGATGATCACGACGTGCTGGATCTTGTCGATTGCTTGCGTATGTGAAGCAGGCAGCGATGGCGGTCCGGAGGCTCCGCATCCAGCCAATGTTGCAACCGCTATGCAAAAGGCGAATGCATAGCGGTCGAACTCTAGAGTTCTCATCTAGTCTGCCTCCTGAAGCCTAAACGCTTCGGCAGCTTCGTTCGTTCTCGCCGGTTGCCTCAGCTACCTCGCGTCAGAGCGCCGGCGCCTATACGTAATCCGCGAGGGTGACCTTCACCGTGCGCTGCTCGCCGCTCTTGCTCGCGAGTTGCAGCGTGACGACGGTTCCCACAGGCTGCGAGAGTATCTCACGAATTTGCGCGAGCGACATGCCGCTTGCGGGCGAGCCGTCGACCGAGGCGATCGCGTCGCCTTTCACGATTCCCGCGATTGCCGCCGGCGTGCCGGGCCTCGAGTCGGCGACGACGGTGGCGCCGCCACGGCGGAGGAGGAAGAGCCCCGAGCGTTCGTAGACGTCGGGTTCGTTGAGCGCGGCGTTGGGCTCGAGCGCCATCGTACCGTTGGTATAGTCGAACGTGACGTTGAAGCGCCGCAGCAGGTTGCCGCCGATATTCGCGGCGACAAATGGCGCGGCAAACGCGCCTTGCGTCTGCGACGAGTAATCCGCCACGAGATTCGTCAACGTTAAATCGCCGATGCCGATGGAAGCGACGCGTCCGAGGCGGCCGATCGCCGGGCCGCCGACGCCGAAGCCGTTGATGCCGGGCGCGCTGAGCGTTGCCGGAACGATCTGCGGATGCGCGGCGGTGAACGGTGCCATGAAGGTAATCGTGTCGCGCGCACCGGTATCGATCGCGCACTCTGCCGGAATGCCGTCGATCGTGCACGCGATCTGCGGCTGCGTGCCGTAGAATACGAAGGGCACGACGTGCGCGCCGGTGGGCGCCGAGGTCGAGCCCGGCATGCTGAGCGTCACCGTCTTGTCCGAGTAGTCGAATGTGGTGACGTAGCGCGCGAGAACCTCCCAGCCGATCAATCCGTCGACCGGGCGGCCGGCCGACACGCCGAAGCCCATTCGCATCGGTGCGATTGCGAAGAGCTGATCGGTGAGCACGGCGTCGCCGACCTGCAGCTTCGCGACTTTGCCAAAGCTAACGCCTTCGGTCTGCGAACCGACACCGCTACCTTGTGCCGAGCCGCTGCCGAGCGCGCCGATCTCCTTGGCGACCGCGGGATCGACGATATTGGCGCCGCCGGTATCAAATACGAAGTGGTAGGGACCTTTGCCGTTGAGCATCACGTCGATGTAGACGTGATTCTCGTGCAGCGCGACCGGAATAACGGTTGACGTCTTGCCGTTTTGGATTGAGAAATCGGTAGGCCGGGTCTGCGGGCGAGCGAGCGCGGCCTCCGCGTCCGGTGGATCGAGCGTAACGCGCGTGACCGTCGCGTCGCTG
>JBEKRW010000302.1:0-3047 GCA_049517595.1 Candidatus Cybelea sp.
GGTTCGAAGCGGGCGAAATTGCGTTACCTACAAACCTAGCACTTCAGGGTTCTGCAGCGATATCGTGGAATTGAAGGATAGCGCTGATTTCGCGCTTTCCGATTGCTCTAGCACGAGGGCGGGCTAGTAGAAGACCGTGATTATTGATTAGCCGGTCATCCGCTTGAAGATTTTTCTCATGTGCCTTCTACTTAGTGAAGCGGCCTTTGGAGGCAGTTTCTTCGAGCGGCTGGACAGCCGAGCCGCAGTTTTGCGTCGACCTGCGCCGTCGGCGCCGGTTAAGATAGCGGTTGCTCCTCTAACGGCGATCTAACGGATTCTGCAAGACTGGCAGGGAGGCGAAGGGACTAACCGGGACTCAAAAATGCGAAAATACGTACAGGACAGGACTCGCGGGTACTCGACGGAAGCGGCGGGGACCCCGATACGCGGGTTCGAATCCCGTTGGCGCTACCACCACCCGCCTTGTTTTACTGGTCTTTTTCGAAGTCGGTCGCTCGATCGGGCTTCCACGGTTCGCCCGAGCGCGGATTGGGGAAGACGAGCCGCTCATCACAAAATGGGCCGCTCAGGTGCAGCTGCAACTTCGACTACCGCGCGTGCTGCGAGCGCAGGACCTCAATCGCGCCTGAGGTCAGAGCTACGTCGCGCCGGCTCTTCTCGGTCTTCGGCGCCTTGAAACGCACGGCGCGATCCTTGCCGGTGCCGATCACGTCGAGTGATTGGCGCACGCGCAGTACGCGGTTATCGAGATCGATCGCGTCCCTGTGTCGTTTGCATCGAATAGGCCCTCTATCTCCGACCGGCCGAACGCCTCAGTCACTCGGCGCATGTCTTCAACGGCTGCACGAGGGACCACACATCGAATCCAGGCGTGTAGGGCTCCACGAGGCGCCTTATCGAAGTTAAAACTGAGTGCGACGGGGGTGCACAGCTGACCGTCGATGCGTTCATGCTTAAGGAGCACAGCACATGAGAACTTCAGACTTTGGGCGCTACGCGCTTGGCATTTGCGTGGCCGTGGCAATGCTCGCAGGGTGCGGCGGTGGGGCCCAGTCACAACTAGCGCCGTCGGGCTCGTTTCAGCAGAGCACTGCGCAGTCGCCACTCGGCCAACTGCCCGAGGGCCTGGTAACTGCGCCTACGAGCGGCGCCGCGCAGACCAGCGTGGTGACGGCCACTGCACAGACAGGCTATGTCGGCATTCTGGGGGGAGGGCCGGTTTACAAGCACATCCCGAAAAATATCGAGGAACTCAAGAATTCAGGGTTCAATGAACTGATCGTCTGGAGCGTCGAGGTCGGCAGCACGGGCGATTTGAACCTGAATGGCGAATTTCCGCTGACATCGGCGGGCGACTATATCGGGAATGAAACATACCCCGATTTCCCCGCCGATCTAAAAACGATCAAGCGGGGCAACGTCAAGCGCGTCACCCTTAGCATCGGGTCGTCCAACTACGGCGACTGGGAGAATATCAAAGCGCTGGTCGATTCGCAGGGAACCGGACCAGACAGCATTCTCTATAAGGATTTCGCGGCGCTGAAGGCGGTGCTACCGCTCGACGCGATCGATTTCGATGACGAGAACAGCTACGATTCGTCTTCAACGATCAAATTTGCGGTGATGCTGGGTAAGCTTGGCTACAAGGTCACCATGAACCCCTATACCAATTCCGGTTACTGGACGTCAGTGGTGTCGCAAATCAACAAAAAGCGCGCCGGCACAGTGGATGGCATTCATTTGCAGACCTATGCTGGGGGGGAAGGCAACAGTCCCTGCTCGGAGGACTGGAATTTCGGCAGCGTGCCGGTTTATCCCGGCGTATCGGACCAACCCTCGGCGCCGCCCGATCTGACGCCGGCGGAGGCAAAGACGGCGATGAAGAACTGGCATACGCAATGCGGCATCACCGGCGGCTGGCTGTGGATTTTCGATCAGATCGCGGGCACCAACCTGGTGCGGAAATATGCCCACGCGATCACCAGCGGCGTCGGCGGAGCGGCACGGTAGTGGCGTTGCGGACCGGTGATTTCTGATTTTAGCGAATCTACGTCGGTAACGGCAGCATCTCCACCCAGAACATGCAAGGTTTCGACGTGGATGAAGCCTGTGGCCATAAGCACCTGGGCGATCGCGCAGCCGTTGCTGCGCGGAGTTAGGCCCTCAAAAATTGCGGTCAGTAGCCCAGGTGGAGCGGCATCTTTTGCTGTCAACCTCCGACCGGAACTTGACGCTTACGAGGTCCTGATAGCCGTGCGATTCGTGCTCGTCCTGTGTAACGTTTACCGAAAGGGCTCCGCCTACAAAAGGGACAGCAGTTCAGCGGCCGGTTAAAGTGCGAGGGGGATTCCGACTCGAAGGGGAGAGCCATGAAGTATGGCCTCAAGCTTAACCGCCGGGGTTTCCTTGTCGCTCTTCCGGCGGCTCGTGACCGACGCCCGGCATGACGATGATGTCGCGCAGATCGCGGAAGTTCGTTCTAAGCGACTTGAAAGCCGCGCTCTGCCTGTCGATGCCGAATACCGGCCTCGCGGGTGGGTCGCACTCGCCGGTTAGGAAGAGTGAGGGTTGACCGACCGGAACAGGAGTTGATCCCGGTGACTGCGCAAGAGTCGATGGTACGTTTTGCTTTTAGGAGGCTTACAAAATGATGACAATACATCGTCGTCGACGCGTCCTTACCGTCTGCGCGGCCATAGTTATACTCGCCGGTTGCGGAGGCGGTAGCTTCAGCCCCGTGGGATCGGCGTTAGTGCACACCGACGCTGCGTCGCGTAAGAGCACCATTACCGTGATGTGGGAGAATACCAAACAACCCGTGGCTGACGCCGTCGTAAAGCTCGGCTGGGGGAAAAACTGCGGCCTACTTGAGTGCAGCAGCTACCAGAAGAGCGGCAAGAGCGGCGGAAAAGGCCGAATCGTCTTTATGAACCTGCCATCGGAGAAGATCAATTGGTGCGTCTACGCTGCCAAGCTCAACTCCACATCAATCTCCTGCGATGCCACTCACGATCGCCCGATCGACTCCGCAATAACGATCGAAC
>JBEKRW010000303.1:0-3041 GCA_049517595.1 Candidatus Cybelea sp.
GCGCAGCGCCTCACCGATGGCCGCATTCCGCGAGCCGCGCTCGCCGGTTTCGAGATCGTACTCGAGATTTGAATAACGGCCTTCGGCCTGCGCAATGGCGGTCGCAGCGGCCGGACTCAATGGCGCGCGTCCGAGGTTGGTATGCAGAATGATGCCCGTCGCATTGATCACCGGAATGGGCGACGCGATGCGCAGGTCGTCTAGCCGATCGCAGACGGCAGCGACGATCGCATCATACTCGGCTGGCTCACCGGAAAGACGCGCGCGGCCGATTACCTCTTCGGCCGCGCGTTTGATTCGTTCCCGTCCGAGCTCCGGCTCGTGGACTGCGATGCGCTCGTCTTCCAGTATCCGGTGCATCGCGGGCGGACGGCTTCCCGCTCTCCGCAACTCGCTCTTAGGCGACGTGTTTACCGAGCATCGAGGCCACCGTGCCTTCGGGAACGTAGCCGACGATCCGATCGACCGGCTGACCCGCCTTGAAGAGAATCAAGCACGGAATGCCCGAGACTTGATATTGCCCGGCGATCGTCGGATTCTCGTCGGTATTCAGCTTGACGAACTTTGCTTTGCCGGCGTTCGCGGCCGCGACCTTTTCGACAATCGGCCCGAGCATGCGGCACGGACCGCACCACGGAGCCCAGAAATCCACGAGAACCGGCTGGCTGCTCTGCAGCACCTCGGCCTCGAAGTTGGTTTGCGTCACCTCTGCTAATGCACTCATAACTCTTCTAACACTCCTACAGCTCGGGTTGTTGCGGCTCGCCGGTGATCTCGGTGATCTGCTCGGCCTGTTTTCCAAGGTTGGTAATCGCGATAACCTCTTCGCCTTCGCCCAGCCGTTGCAGGCGAACGCCCTTGGCATCGCGCCCCGTCTTTCGAATGTCGCGAACCTTGAGACGGATGACCTGGTTGCCGGACGTAATCATCAGGACTTGGTCGTCGGGCGCGACGAGAATCTGGTCGACGACCTGTCCGATGTCGTCGCGCTGGCGCGCAAACGCCTTCACGCCCTTGCCGCCGCGTGATGTGTGGCGGTAATCTTCGATCGGAGTCCGTTTGCCGAAGGCGAGGGACGTTACGAGCAAGACCTCCCGGCGCTCGTCTTCCACGACGTCCATCGCGACGATCGTGTCGCCTTCGTCGATCGTCATCGCCTTGACGCCTCGGGCCGGCCGGCCCATCGGCCGAACGTTCTTCTCGTTGAAATGCACCGCCATGCCGCGCGACGAGGCCAGGATAATATCGCGCGAGCCGTTGGAGAGGTCGACTGCCAAGAGTTCGTCGCTCGCATCGAGATTGATCGCCAAAAGACCGTTGCGCCGAACGTTGGCGAAATCTTCGAGCTTCGACTTCTTGATGACGCCGTGCCGCGTGACCATGACGAGGTACTTCTCGCCCTCAAAGCGGTCGATGGGAAATGCAGCGGTCACCTCTTCGCCAGGCGGAAGCGTCAGCAGATTGACCAGCGCCGTGCCGCGAGCTTGCCGCGTCGTATCGGGGATCTCGTACCCCCGCAGACGATAGACGCGACCCTTATTGGTAAAGAAGAGAACGTGGTCGTGCGTCTTGGTGATGAAGAAGTTGCTTACGACGTCTTCGCGCTTGAGATTCGAAATGCCGGTCACCCCGCGGCCGCCGCGGCTCTGCGTTCGAAACGTATCTAAGGTGACGCGCTTGATGTAACCCCCAACCGTATAGGTAACGACCACGTCGATGTTTGGAGTGATCTGCTCGATCGACAACTCGTCTTCGGCCGGCTCGATGGCGGTGCGCCGCTCGTCGCCGAAGCGCTTCTTGACGTCGAGCGCCTCGCTCCGGACGATCTGCGCTACGCGCCGCGGGCTGCGCAGGATATCTTCCAGCTCCGCAATCGTCTTGATCAGCTCGGTGTATTCATCCTCGATCTTCTGGCGCTCGAGCCCGACGAGCGTACGCAGACGCATATCGACGATTGCTTGGGCTTGAAGTTCGCTCAGCTCGAATCGTACCGACAAACGCTGCTTGGCCTCGTCGGTCGTTTGGCTTCCGCGAACGATCTCGATGACCTCGTCGATATTGTCGAGCGCGATGCGATAGCCTTCGAGCAGGTGCGCGCGCTCCTGCGCTTTACGAAGGTCGTACGTCGTTCTCGAAACGATGACGTTCTTGCGGTGGACGATGAAATGCTCGAGCAACTGCTTCAGGCTGAGGACCTGCGGCTCGACCGCCGCCGAACCGTTGGCACGTGCCGTCCCAACCGGTACGAGTGCCAGCATGTTGAAGCCGAACGTCGCCTGCAGCGGGGTGTGCTTGAAGAGCTGATTGAGCACGATCTTTGGCGTCGCGTTCTTCGACAACTCGATGACGACGCGCATGCCCTTGCGATTGGACTCGTCGTCCATCCGGGAGATGCCGGCGATTCGCTTCTCCGAGTAGGCTTCCGAAACGGCCTCAAGGATGCGGCTCTTATAGACCTGATACGGTATTTCGGTAATGACGATCTTGTGCTTGCCGCGCTCCTCGACGATCTCGGCCTTGCCGCGAATCGTAATCGAACCGCGACCGGTTTTGTACGCTTCGCGAATTGCATCGTGGCCCAAGATCGTTCCGCCGGTTGGAAAATCCGGCCCTTTGACGATGTCGCAGAGGGCGTCGTCGGTCGTTTGAGGATCGTCGATCAACGCGACGATCGCGTCGGAAATCTCGTTGAGGTTGTGCGGCGGAATATTGGTTGCCATGCCGACCGCGATGCCGCTGGAGCCGTTGATCAAGAGCTGCGGCAAACGCCCCGGCATGACGCTCGGCTCGACGCCTTGGTTATCGAAGTTGGCAACGAACGGAACCGTCTCTTTATCGATGTCGGCGAGAATGTCGAGCGCGGTCCGAGCCAGGCGCGCCTCAGTGTAACGGTAGGCAGCGGGCGGATCCGGGTCGATCGACCCAAAGTTTCCGTGGCCGTCGACCAGCGGGTAGCGCAGCGTAAAGTCTTGCGCCATCCGCACCAGCGCGTCGTAAACGGACCCATCTCCGTGAGGATGATAGCTCTTGAGCACGTCGCC
>JBEKRW010000304.1:0-2988 GCA_049517595.1 Candidatus Cybelea sp.
GACGCGTTCGGCCGCACGGCACCCAGCATCGTGCTCGACTATCTGTGGGGGCCGGCCGCAGAAACGGCGTTCGCTTCGCTCGAGAGGCGCGGGCTTAAAGAAGACACCGCCAACATTGCCTACATTCAAGTTGGCGCTGCGGCCGGCCCCGAGGCAGCCGTGCCGGCGGCGCTTTTGCGAAGCCGCCGCATTCGCATCTCCGGCAGCGGCGCGGGTTCCGCGCAAATTGCCGATATCATGGCCGAAGTCCCGGTCTACATGCAGCTTATCGCAGACCGCAGCGTCGACGTCCCGACGAAAACCGTCCCGCTTACATCGATCTCGGAAGCTTGGTCATCGGCAGACGGCACCTACAGGACTGTCGTCGTTCCCTAACCCCACGTCGTAGGCTTCCGCGGCTCCGATGCGGAATTCTCGGCGCCGATGTCTACCGACTTCAGCATAAATCGTCAGAACGACGCGGAAGCCTTGCGATATCGGGCGGCCGCCGACCGGCACTACGCCAGAGTGGCGATCGGGCGGCGCGTGGAAGCCCTGATCGTGCTGGGCTCCATCGCGCTCGGCTTTTTCGCGGCCAGCAGCTCGGCGCTGCAGGTGGTTCCCGCGCTCTGGGCCCTCGCATTTGCGGTCGTTGAGTCCTCGCTCATCTACCATTTCGTGCTGACGAATCGGCAGGCCGGAGCGCAGCTGGCCGATTGCTTTGACCGCTACCTGTTTTCCGAGGTCCCCAACCTGCATCTGCCGTTCCCGGCGTCCCTCGATGCGGTTGCCGCCGATTCCGGCCGCCAGGTCGGGATGGGCGACTTTGTCGATCGGCTCTCAAACTGGTACGACCGGCGCCTGGGAGCGTTTCCGAGGGAGATCGCTCATCTTGCGGCCCTTCGGATCAACGCCTTCTGGGACGCCTCCTTGCGCGGATCGTACATCGTCGGAATGTGCGCGATCGCGGGCGTCGTTGCGATTGCAGCGCTCTTCCTTTTCTCGCGCAACGGAATCACGCCCGAGCGTTTCGTTATCAACGTGCTCATTCCCTTTTTGCCGGCGACCTTATGGTTTGCGCGCGAGGTCGTCGAGCAGATCGATGCGCGGGCCAGAAGACGCGACTTAGAGCAGTGCATTGACGTGCTTTGGGATGCTACCAACGGCATCGGAGTAAGCGGCTCGATCGCCGCTGAAGTCAACTATCTGCAAACGCTGCTCTTCGCGTATCGCCGAACCGACGGCTCGGTTCCGAGCTGGCTCTATCGGGCTGCGCGAATGCGGCTGCACCGCGATATCACGTTATTGATGGCGCGTCTAGTACAGCAAAGGAGACTCCATACCTGATGCGCCGCCCTCTCGCAGTCGCCGCGTTCCTCGCCTGCGCCGCCGCACTCATCGGCGGTCCGGCTCGCTCGCAGACCTCCGATGCCGCACTGATCGGATGGGCTGCCGGCCCCGACGTCGCCGCGGAGCTCGGGGCCGAGAAAACGATGATGCGCGTGCCCAGCAGCGACAACGCGATGGAGATTGAACGGCACCTCTCATCGGTTCCGCACCGCGCGGGATCGGCCGCCGATTTTGCCACCGCGACGTACGTCAAGGAACGCCTGGAACGCGACGGGTTTATAACTCGGCTGCAAGAGTATGAAGTCGAGTTCACCGGCCCGCTCGAGCAGAGCCTGACGCTGATTTCGCCGCGTCAAATAAACTTCGACTTATTGGAAGGCACGCCGGGCCACCGTACCAAGTGGGAAATGATGGCGGGGCAGCCGTTTCTGGAAGAGTCGGGCGACGGTACCGTCACCGGTCCGGTCGTCTACGTCAACACGGCGTCCAAGGACGATCTCGCCGAGATCGACGCGCGCCACGTCAGCCTGCAGGGCGCAGTGGTTCTCGTACGCCTGAGCGCTCCGGGCGGCGGCGGCTTTCGTTCGCTCGATCCAACCTACGTCGCGTACAACGAGCTGCGCAAACGCGGCGTCGCCGCGATCCTCGAGTTTATGGAGCCGGGAACGACGGGCTACGGCGGCGGTGCGATGTGGCCCAACGGCAACTTCAAGAACACGAACATGGCCGAACGCATGAGCGGGATGTCGCCGCGCGGCTTCATGATGTTTCCCCCGGGCGACCCCACGATGGCCGGCAAGGCGCCGGTCGTCGGAGTACCGCACAAGAGCTGGAACGACATTCCGCACGCCACCATTCCCGAGCTGAGCATCACCCAGAGCACCGCGCGCACTCTGCTGGTCGGCTTGACCGGTCAAGTCGTGCCGCAGTCGTGGCATCCGATGTTCGAGTTCGTCCAGCATTTCGGCGGCAACGAGATCGTCCGCGTACACTCGAAGTTCGAACGTAAAGTCAAGACCATTTGGCTGGTCTTTGGCGACATGAAAGGCAGCCAGCAGCCCGACTCCATCGTGATGATCGGCAGCCATCGCGACGCGATGACCTTCGGCGCCATCGATCCGGGGAGCGGTACGACCGTACTGCTGCAAGACGCCGACGCCTTCCACGCGCTGGCCGCGCAGGGCTGGCGGCCGAACCGCACGATCGAGTTTGCGTCGTGGGACGGTCACGAACTGGGCCTCTACGGATCGGCGGCCTACATCTACGAGAACGGGCCGCAACTGCGCACCAGCGTCTTTCAATACATCAACACCGATCAGCTTACGACCGGCGACCCGTTTGTCGTCAGCGCCTCGCCCGGCCTCTTCGCCTTCATGAAGCAGATCTGCGACGTCGTTCCGGCGGTTGACGGCAAAGAAATGTTAGGCATGCGCGATCAGCGCGTCGATCCGTTGCTCAACCCGATGGCCGGCGGATCCGACCATCAGAACTTCGCGTACATGCTCGGCGTACCGAGCACGAGTAACGGCTACTATGGTTCGTTCGGCGCCCATCACACCGCCGAAGATAACCTCGACGGATTGCGCACGTACGATCCCGGCCTCAAGCAGGCCGTCATCACGGCTCAAGTCACCGGCATCCAGGCGATGCGGGCGGCCA
>JBEKRW010000305.1:0-3955 GCA_049517595.1 Candidatus Cybelea sp.
CAAAACTCGCCGAGCGTTCCGGTTCGGCCGCCGACGAAGATCACGAAATCGGAGCTGTGGATGTTGTAAACCTCGCGCCCCATCAGCCCCGATCCGGTGAAGACCATCGCCGTGTACGGTTTGAGCGGCGACTCGTATAGCCCGACATGCTCTTCGCGCGAGTGCGCGGGCGAAACGCCGAGGCTCTCTCCCCCCTCCGCGTGGGCCCCGAGAACCGCGGCGTGAGGAAGCCCCGGACACGCGCCGGTAACGATCAAGGCGCCGCGGCGCGCGATGCACGCGCCCGCGCGCCGCGCCAGTTCGCACTCTTGGTCGGTAATTATGCCGCCGGCGGAGCCCATGACGCCGATTTGCAGTTTCACGGCGAGTCAGTTGGTATGTAAGCGCGCAGAAGCCTCTAAGCCGATGGTCCGAGCGATAGCCGGCGTTTGGGCCCGGGAATGCGAACCAACGTCCGAGTATAGGTTGCTCATGGGTACGCTCCACGACGTTGCGGGGCTCGCTGGACGCGCGGCTTTGCCGGTGTATAAGCTGACCGATTCCGAACTCGGCATGGGAGCGAGTCTAGGCAACGGCGCGATTTGGATCAACACCAAGAGCACGGGGGCAGTGGAACGCGTGTTCTCCAACGCCTTGGCGCAGAGCTTGATCGGAACGGTCTCGGTGCGATACGGTGGTCGCGCCGCCTCTTCCCGATCGCCATACATCGCGCTGCGCCCGGATGAGGGGCATTTGAATTTCGAGATTCACCCCGCATACCAACGGGTAGCGTTCACCCTTGGCGGTGTCGTAGACGTCAGCGAAACGACGTTCGTCCCGCTCGACTCGACGGCTCCCGCGCAGAACGACCCGCCGCTAGCGTACGTCGTCGTTCATTTGCGCAACACCGACAACGTGGAGCACTCGATTCGCGTCGTCGGCTCCGCACGCTTGCGGGGCAGCATGCCGCCGGACGTGCAGACGCGCTTCGATCCGGCACGGCGAGCGCTCCTAGCCTGGAACGTTTCGCAGCCGCAAGCCGTCCGCGTGTTCGGCCTTTCGGAGCCGTCGTCACGCTATGAGACCACACTCGATTTTGGGCGAGTCTACGACCCGTTGCACGTTCCCGCCCTCGAAAACGAAATTGCGGGCGTTGGCGACGTCATAGGGCAGTTGCAGCTGGATCTGGCGCTTGGGCCTGGCCAAAGACGCACGATATCCTTCACGGCGGGCGCATTCGCGCAGGGCGAAGATGCCGCGCTGGAGTCGTACGCCGCAGCGCCCGCGCACGAGGCAGCGCTCGAGCGAACGATCAAACACTTGGAACGGGTGTTGTGCCGCAGCCAGGTACTTACGCCCGACGCGCTCATCAATCAAGCGGCACTCTGGAGTAAGGTCAACATGAGGCGCGTCATGGCCAAATACCCGCAGGGCCTTGCGTTCAGTAACGATCCTGGAAATTACGCAAACGTGGTAGGTCGTGACAGCGCCTGGTTCGCCTATGGTTGCGACCATTTCATGCCGGAGTTCTCGCGTCAAATGCTCGAAAGCGTCGCGGCGCGGCAGTACCCGAGCGGCAAGCTGCCCGAATACTACGACGCCGTAACCGGCAGGGTCGAAGATGACGGTCTCAATATCAACGACGACACGCCGTTGTACGTACTAGCGGTCAACCATCACTTTCGCTCCACCGGCGACGCGCAATGGCTCAATACGGTGTATCCGAAAGTTGCTGCCGCGGCGCGCTATATCATCGCTCAGATCGACGACCGCGGACTCGTCTTTTGCTCGGCAAACGATCCGCGCGGGAACGTCTGGGCGATCGCCGGGTGGCGTAACATTATCGAGCTGTACAGCATAAACGGCGCGGTCACCGAGATTAACTCCGAGTGCGTCGCCGCACTTCGCGCGGTTGCCCATCTTGCGGACGAGCTTAGCCGGCCGGATCCCGAGAGGACGGAGTTCGCCGCCGCAGCGCAGCGCATTGCGGCCGCTATGGACAAGTATCTGATCAATCCCGAAAACGGCTTGTACTACTTGAACATCGACGTCGACGGGAACGTGCATACCGATGTGACGGGCGATGAGATCTTTCCGGTGATCTTTCGCGCCTGCGACGACGAGACGGCCTTTCGCATTATCAGCCGCCTCAATGCGCCCGACTTTTGGACGCCGGCCGGGCTTCGGACCGCCTCGCGCCGCGACCCACTTTACGACCCGTCGCACTACGCCGGACTCATGGGTGGGGTGTGGCCGGGACTAACGTGGTGGTATGCCTTCGCAGCGGCGCGTTACCATCCGGAGTTCATGGTGCGAGCGTTGCGGTCGTCGTTCGAACACTACGCCGCCGATCCGAAGAAAAACAACACCGTTCCGGGTCAGTTCAGCGAATGGTTCGACGGCGAAAGCTTGACCAACCGAGGGATGCGGCTCTCGCCGTGGGAACCGCCGCGGTTCTTCTGGGCGGCGATCGAAGGCGTGTGCGGCATCATGCTTACCTCCGGCGCTCCGCAAATTAATCCGCTCATCCCGGGGCATTGGACGTGGGTCGGTATCCGGCGGTTATGCTACCACAACGGGTTCCTTTCGTACTTCGCTATCCGGCAAAGCGCCGATCGGAAGGCCATCTATTCGACCGCGCCGTTGGAGAGCAAATACGACGTCCTGCTCTTTGAGAGCGACGTCTCCGACCGTCTGCGCGTTTTCTCTGATTCGGCCGCGGTCATCGCTCTCGCCGGTAAGGGGCGAATCGCGATTCTCCTCGGTAATACCGAAGAGAACACCGTCTCGATACCGATCGACGTCGAAGCCGTCGTCGACCCCTCGAAGCGCTATGAGTTTCGCATCTACAACAGCGAAAGACGCGACTGGGAAGCGGCGGTGACGTGCGGCGGCGATGAGTTGCGAGGCCTCGCAGTGACCATCGAGACCAACGGGTTCCGCCTCCTCGAACTCACGGCGACTGGCGAGGTAGCCGCGCCTTAAACAAGATTTCTCCTTCACTCGTGGTCGTGGCTTGCAGCGGCCACAACAACTACGCCATGCCAGGCAACGGTACGACCCTCACGCTCCCCGGAATCGGCAAAGACCTCGTGATGTACGCCACGATGCCGAAAGACTCTATCGGCGAGGAGCTGGGAAGCGCCGGGCTGGGAACCGTTAAGTCGGTCCAATGGAAGGCCGACTTGAGCGGATTTACCCAGGAGGATCGTTCACAGTCGCTCGCTTTCCCGCCGGGCACGAAGATTACCATCCATAACCTTTCCAAGAGCACGACGCATACGCTGGACGTGGTGAAAGTGATAGACAAGCCGCCGGCGATCTTTCCCAAGGGCGTGACGCTCTCGAAAACGCCGAAGGGCGACGGCAAGCTGGAGGAAGGCTATGCCAGCGGCGAGATCAAGCCCGGCGGATCAGTAACCGTCACGCTAGTGAAGGAGGGCATCTACCTGGTCGGCTGCGCGTTTCATTATTCCAGCGGAATGCGCGACGTGCTGGTGGTCAGCAAGACTGCGAAGCCTGGGCCGCAAGCGACGGCTCCAAAGGCGACCGCAACGCCGACGTGGGGATCCGGATCCGGCTCCGGCTGGGGCGGCTAAGCGGCCTCGCCCAGCCACGCACCAAGGAACTCTCCAAATCGCTGCATCGCTGCTGGATACCAGCCGCGGCCGACGCCGAAGGAGATGCGGAAATGGTCCCGCACGCCGAAGCAGTCGCCCGGCGCAAACAACAGTCCTTGCGCGGCGGCACGATCGCAGAAACTCCGTGAATCGGCCCCCGATACGAGCCAGGGAAATGCGATCATCCCGCCGCGCGGACGAACCCAGCCGGCAACGTCTGCGTGTTCTTCCATTACCCGTTCCAAAAGCTTGAGGTTCGTTTGCGCCACGTCGCGCGTTCGGTCGAGAATCGCTTGGCGATGCCGGACGGCGATCTCTCCGAGAAACTCGGTGATTGGCGAGTTCGAGACCGTACA
>JBEKRW010000306.1:0-2980 GCA_049517595.1 Candidatus Cybelea sp.
GAAAATCCACGCACGCGGGTTCCGGCGACGGTCGCATTGCGGGAAGCTCCTATTCGCTCCTCGACTTCAATCGCGCTGGGGTCCCGCTGATGGAGTGCGTCTCCGAACCGGAGCTGCACAGCGCTCGGGACGCCGTCGCATACTTGGAATCCCTGCGCAGGACGCTGCTCGCTCTCGAGGTCAGCGACGTCAAGATGGAGGAGGGCTCGCTGCGCTGCGATGCCAACGTCTCGATGCGCCTGGCCGGCGCGACGCAGCTTGGGACGAAGAGCGAGATCAAGAACATGAACTCGTTTCGTTCCGTCGAGCGCGCGATCGCCAGCGAAATCGAGCGCCAGATCGAGATCCTCGAGTCGGGCGGGCGCGTCGTGCAAGAGACGCGCGGATGGGACGAGCTGCACGGCGTCACGCATTCGATGCGCAGCAAGGAAGAGGCGCACGACTATCGCTACTTCCCCGATCCCGACCTCGTGCCGCTCGAGGTTGCGCGCGAAGACGTCGAGCGCTGGAGATCCGAGCTTCCCACGATGCCCTGGCAGCGCTTCGAATGCTACACAAGGGAGTATGGCCTAGGCGCGAATGCTGCCGCGCAGCTCATCGATAACCTTACGCTGGCGCGTTATTTCGACGCCGTCGTCGCTCGCAGCGGTAACCCGCAGCAATCCAGCAACTTCGTCCTCGGCGAACTTTCCCGCCTTGCCAACGAGACCGGCGTCGACATTGCCGATTCCAAGGTAACGGTCGAGCATCTCGCCGAGCTGATTTCGCTGGTGCAAAGCAAACGGATCAACTCCAAGATCGCTAAAGAGCTTCTCGGCCGCATGTGGGAAGGCGCGGGATCGCCTGGCGCGATCGTGGAGGGTGAAGGTCTCGCGCAAACCAGCGATCCCTCCGCGGTCGAGCGGTTCGTCGACGAGGTGCTCGTGGCCAACGAAAAAGTCGTCGCCGATTATAAAGCGGGCAAGGTGAACGTGCTGGGCTTTCTCGTCGGCCAAGTGATGAAGGCTTCGCGCGGGAAGGCCGACCCGGCGCTGGCCAACGATCTGGTAAAACAGAAGCTCTCATCCTAACGCGCCGGCTCCGATGACGATCGCCGATTCACGCACGCTCGATGCGCTCGACTTCGCAGGCGTACGCGATCGGGTTGTGAGCGCGACGCGCACGCAGCGCGGCCGTGCCTTGGCAAACGATCTTCTGCCGCAGACCGATTTCGAGGTCGTGCGCCGCGAGCAGTTGCGCACCGAGGCGATGCGCTCGCTGGCGGCCAGCGCCGACGTCAGAATCATGCCGGCCGTCGAAACCGTTGCGCTTACCGAGGCGGCGAACGTCGGGCAAACGCTGGGGCCGGTTGAGTTGCGCGCGATCGGCGATACGTTGGCGGCGGCAGCCGCCGCCTACAAGGCGGTCCGGGAGCATCCGGATCTTACCTCGGTCGTGGCGCCGTACACGCCCCTGCGCGAGCTGCAACATGCGCTCACCGACGCGATCGACGAACGCGGCAACGTGCTCGATCGCGCCTCGCCGGGGCTGCGTCGAATCCGGCGCAGCCTCATCCAGGCGCAATCGGAGGCGCGCGATCGCATCAGTTCGATTCTCAACGGCGCGAAGTATGCCAAGGTCATCCAAGATCGCGTCGTCATGATTCGCGACGGCCGTTTTGTGATACCGGTGAAAGCCGAGCTCGCCGGCGCCTTACCGGGCATCGTGCACGACACCAGCTCGAGTGGACAGACGCTTTTCGTCGAGCCGCTTGCGGCGCTCGAGAGCAACAATCGCGTCCGAACCTTGCAAATCGAGGAAGAGCGCGAAGTTCAGCGCGTCTTGCAGGCCTTGTCCGCGGACGTCGGCCGGGTTGCCTCCGAGATCGACGCCAACGTCGAAGTCCTGGCCGCGCTCGACTTACTCGCTGCGAAAGCCGAACTCGCCCGGGTAAGCCACGCGATCATGCCGGAGCTAAGTGACGAGCCGGCGATTACCATTGCCGGCGGCCGCCACCCATTGCTCGACGAGCGCGCGGTCGCCCAGTCCTTAACGCTTGGCGAGCAGACGCGTTTGCTCGTCATAAGCGGCCCCAATATGGGCGGCAAGACCGTTGCCCTCAAGATGACCGGGCTTTTCGTGGCGATGACCTACTGCGGCATGCAGCTCCCGTCGGGCACGGGGACTTGTATCGGCCGTTTCGAGCGCGTCGTTGCCGATATCGGCGACGAACAATCGCTCGTAGCCAATACGTCGACGTTCTCGGCGCACCTGCAACGAATGCGCGAGGTGATGGACGGCGCAAACGCGCGAACGCTGGCCATCGTTGACGAAATAGGCGGCGGGACCGAGCCGACGGCCGGCGTCGCACTTGCGATCGCGATGCTGGAATGGCTGCTGCGCAGCGGCGCGCGAGCTATCGTTTCCACGCACTCCACGGAGCTCAAGCTCTTCGCGCACGCCACGCCGGGCGTTGCAAATGCCAGCGTGCGCTTCGATCCGGCAACGTTCAAGCCGACGTTCGAGCTCGACCTCGGCGCGCCGGGGCAATCGCTGGCCTTTCCGCTGGCCGCGCGCCTGGGCATCTCGGAGGAGATCGTCGATCGCGCGACGGCGCTGATGGAGGACCGCGAACGCGATTATGAAGCGGCGCTGGCCGAGCTTGCGTTGCGAAATAGCGAGCTGCGCGAGGAGCGTTTGCGATTCGAGCGCGAGCGTCACGACCTCGCGGGAGAGCGCGAGTCGGTGGCGCGCGACCGCGCGGACCTCGACGCAGCGCGCCGCCGGTTCGGCACCGGGGCCGAAGAACGCTTGGCGCAAGCGCTTCGCGATTTCGTGCGCGAACTGGCGCGCCGGTCGGCAGAGTCGGGTTCGCAGCGAACGGGAACGCGCCGAGCGCGGGTGACGCCCTCGCAGACGGCCTTGCTGGCCCAGACGATCGAGCAGATTCACCACGACCTTGGAATTCGGCCCGAAGAAGAGCGCGCGACCGACGAGCGAA
>JBEKRW010000307.1:0-4987 GCA_049517595.1 Candidatus Cybelea sp.
CGCACCGTGTTGTTAGCGCGTCATGGCTCCGTCGCTGGAACCCGAAGTTCCTCAAGAACGGTATCGATGAGACGTCCATCGCCGAAAACGATCGACGCACCGTATCGGCTTCCGAACTTCGAAGTGACGTTCACCGATCACGAGCATGGGATTTCCGTGGGGTCGTGGCGCTCGCCCGATGCGAGTTGGAACTGCTTCGTCACGGAGTCGTTCATCGATGAACTCGCGCACGCGGCCGGCGAGGATCCGGCGAACGTGCTGAAACTCGAGGTCGAAAAAGCG
Organism: Candidatus Cybelea sp.; assembly: GCA_049517595.1. Taxonomy (GTDB): domain Bacteria; phylum Vulcanimicrobiota; class Vulcanimicrobiia; order Vulcanimicrobiales; family Vulcanimicrobiaceae; genus Cybelea. The sequence continues at coordinate 283 of JBEKRW010000307.1, forward strand.
AAGTGGATCAGTCGCAAAAGGAGTTGCGCAAGGCGTCGCCATCGTCTTCTGGAACGGCAGCTACGGCGCGATGATCGCGGACGTATCGATGGCTGGGGGGCAGCCCAAGGTCCATCGTGTCGTTGCGGCCATCGATTGCGGCACCATCGTCAATCCCGACATCATCACGCAGCAGGGGGTCGGCGCGACGTACTTCGGTCTCTCGGCGGCCTTGACCGGAAAGATCACGATCGGGAAGGGGCGCGTCGAGCAGCACACTTTCTACGATTACACGGTGCTGCGGATGGCGGACGCTCCGCTCGTCGATGTCTACGCGGTCGAGAGCAGTGAGAAGCCGACGGGGATCGGCGAGGTCTGCACGCCGCCGATCGCGCCGGCCGTCGCGAACGCGGTGTTCGCGCTGACCGGCAAGCGCGTTCGCACGCTGCCGTTCAGCGATGCTCTCGCCTAGACGGCCGAGTTCGGCTTGAAAGTGCGACCGCTGTTCGAAATGCGACTAGCGGTGCAGGGACCATCCGAAGTCGGCATCGATGCGTCCGTCGGCCGCCGTATCGGGGTCGTCACCAACGGCACGTTCAGCGGCGACCGCCTCTCCGGGACCGTGATGCCCGGTGCGATCGACTGGGGCGAACGACGCGCTGACGGCACCGCGGTGCTCAGCGTGCAATTGCTTCTGACCACGGAGGACGGCGAGCCGATCGCCATGACCTATCGCGGGCTTCGCGCGCAGGTGGCAACCGACGCGGCGTACTTCCGAATCGCCGCATTCTTCGAAACGACCTCCGCGAAGTACGCGTGGCTCACGCGCCTGCTCGCGGTCGGCGAAGGCGTGCGCGGCGAGGACGGTCCCATCTATAGCATCGTCGAGGTGCTATGACACTGCTTTCGCAGGATGTCAACATGCGCTTTCTCACCATCGGGTTCCTTATCGCATTCGTGCTGTCGCCGCGGCGTCATCGCGGGCGCAGAGCCGTTTCACCGCAGCGCAAGCTAGCGCCGCGCCAAGCTCTACGCGCAGTCCTGCGCAATGCCACGGCGCGACGCTTCAAGGCGGGGCCGGCCCGACACTGACGGGATCAGCGTTCAAGCAGAGGTACCCGACGGGATTGCCGCTCTACGCCAACATCCACAAGACGATGCCCCTGCAGGCCCCCGGATCGCTAAGCGCATCGGACACCCAGCAGATAGCGGCGTTCGTTCTGCAGAGAACGGAATGCTCGGAAAGTAGCTACGCCTCGTCAGCGGTCGTGCACCATTGCTCGGCGATGACGCCGTCCTTCATCCGTAGCAGATGCGAGCAAACCCGGTTCTTACGGTTCACGCCGAGGCCGGTGTGGCGTCCGCAGACGGAGACGAAATCGTCCTCGGCGACGACGTGCAGCAGCTCGAAGCGCATGGTCTCCGGCAGGCTTCGCACAAAATCGATGAGTTCTTGGCGCCCTTTCGGAAACTGCGGAGCGCGCTGCACGAAGCCAGGCGACCAGTACTGCGCGGCCATCTTGTAGTCGCGTGCGTTGAAGAGCAGGTCGAGCGCTTCGAGCGCTCGCTTCGTGTTGAAATCCTCGAGGGCCTCGTCCACGTTGCGGTCTCCGAGCCGTATGCCAGCAGTATCGTCTCGGATGACGCACTTGTGCATCCCACAAACGGGTGATCTCGAAGCGCTAACCCTCGGACGGGGCCTGAGCTATCGCAAGGAGCGCCAGGGTGAGCTGCACGCGCGAGTTGACGTCCAGCTTGCCGAAGATGGCACGCAGGTGCGTCGCGATGGTGTTCGCCGAGAGCGCGAGCTCCGGTCCGCGTCAGCGCGTTCCAACCGGTCAAAGGCTTTGCCGCCGATGTTTTCAAGCGGGCCTTCCGGCCGCCGGCCTTCTGCAGCAGCCGAGCGATGCGCTCGACGTCGCAATGCGCGCCGATCGCCGTCATGCGGTCCGTCGCCTGTTCAAGGACGGCGACGGCGGCGATGCGATGACCCCGGGAAAGCAGTTCGTCGCCGTAGTCCGCGAGGGCGTCGGCAAGCATGAAGCGACGGGGGCTATCTTCGAGAACCAGGGTCGCTCGCTGAAGCGCCTGAAGATCGTTGTGCGTGAGGCCGCGGATGTGTTCGAGGATGCCGACGATCGTGGCAATGTTGGGATTGCGCTGTGCCAGGTCTTCGGCTAATTGCAATGTTTCTGCGGCCAATTGCGCATCGCCCGAACGTACCGCCGTTCTTGCTGCGACAACGAGCCAGCCCGGTTGCCACCGCCAGCGATGCCGAACACTTTGCGACTGCACGACCTCACGAACATAGGGCAGCGCGGCCGGGTAGTCGCCCTGATTTGAGAGCACGAACGCCTTGGCCACGGAGATGAGCTGCGTCTGAACCTCGTTTCGCGTGGATTCCGTCTCCTCCGCGATCCTAATGTGCTGCATTGCTCCCGTGAGGTCGCCTCGGAGTTGCCGAAGGCGCGAGAGGACGAGCCTTCCCTCCACTCGGTATGTGTTTTCGTGAATTTCTTCGGTGTCGTTGAGGAGCGTCAGTGCATCGGCTTCGCCGTCGTCAAGGTTCGCAGCAGTATAGTCGTGCCAGAGTTGCGCGAAAGCGACATCGGCCGCACGCGGACCGTTCCCATTCTCCAGCTCCGCATGCGCCTGCTGCAGGCGTTCGGTGCTCTCGGCGAACCGGTCGAGGAACTGCAGGAGCAGAATCTCCTGGACAAATGTGTCCGCCTTGTCCGCCTGGGAGCGAATCTGCCGAAGGTACGCGAGCGCGTCGTCGTAACGCCCGTCGTTCATCGATGCCTCGGCGAGCGCACGCAGTGAGGTCGCTTCGGCAGATACTAGGCCAAGCGCGCGGCTCTGATCGAGCGCGGCCGTGGCGGCGTCGTGCGCAGCGGCATAGTCGCTGCCACTCGAGAGCGCGAGCGCTCGGAATGCCTCGATCTCGGCGTCGACACTCGGGGATACCTCACCGTAGGCTCGGACGGACTCAGTACGCTTGAGGATTTCGCCCACCTGACCCATGTACCATAGCGGCCACGCAATACGGATCTGCAGCGATGCGTAGGCATCGGGCGCTTTCACCCGTTCGGCAAGACGATCCGCAAACGTAACGGCCTGATTTCCGAGACGGCACTGCGCGAGCACGTTCAGCACGGCTTCGCCAACGTCGAACCATGTTTCGTCGCTTTCGGGCACCATCGCGTGGGCGCGCCGAGCGAGCCGGGCGGCGACGCTTGGCATCGATGTGGCGATCGATCGCGATGCCTCGACGAGCACGGCGACGGACGAAGCACCAGTGTCCAGCCACGCCGCAATGGCATGAGGTACGGCTTCGACGCGCGCGCCGCCATTGGACGTGAGATAGGCGAGAATCGCACCGTGGAGCTCGTTGCGGATCGGGGCCTCGATGCTTTCGTAGACCGCCTGCCGAAGCAGATCGTGCCGGAATGTGATCGTACCCCCGTCGCTCTGCAACATGCCGGTGGTGAGCAGATCATCGAGTTCGGCAAGGAGCATCGTCTGCTCCAAGGCGGACGTCGCGCGGATGTCCTGGACCGTGAACGGCCGGCCGAATACAGCGCCAAGCCTTACGATCGTTCGTGCAGTTGGTGAAAGCGCGGCGACACGGTTCGCGATCTGATCTCGCAGGCGAGCCGGCAGCGCTCCCCGGTCGGGAACGGATTCGGCCAGCCCTTCGACGAGCTCGACGGCGAAGAACGGATTCCCGGCAGCGCTCTTGAGCATCTGCCGCTGCGCCGCAGTTGGAGAGCCGCCAAGTCGGTCCGCGGCGATGCGCTCGATGTCCGTGTCGCTTAACGATGCGAGGTTCATTTCGTGGACTTCCAGCGCTCCGAAATCGTACGATCCGGATGCAGCGATCGTCGGCGCGCCCGGATTGCGCGAGGCGATCGCCCATATGATTGGCAGGCCTGCTAGACGCGGTGGCATGATGCGAAGGCACGACAGCGTCAACCGATCCGACCACTGCGCGTCGTCGATCACGATCACCAGCGGCTCCTTCGACGCTTGCTCTTCGATCATGCCGATGATGCGGTCGATCAGCCACAGCGGGTGATCGCGGTACGGCGCGAGCGACTCGAATGCCCTTCGCGACAGCACGGGCGAAGTGCCAGAACGCAGCGCAAGCAGCAGCGGGGCCATCGGCGCGATCTGGTGTGTTTCATCTGCCTTACTGCGTGCGACCGAGAAACCGCTGGTTGCAGCCATGCTTACCATCGTGTCGAGAAGCGCGGTCTTGCCGATGCCAGCCTCGCCCCTGATCAAGATGGCGCCAGCGCCGCCCGTCTCGAGGACGCGCCGCAGAATACCATCGATAAGCGCCACTTCGCGGTCGCGACCGCGCAGATTGATCGGATCGGCGGGCAAGCTCCCACTTGCGGAGCGCCGACGATGCGAAACGAAGAATGGGACTCGCTCGTTTGCGATGGTCATTGATACGAACTTAGTGCGCGGTCCGCCTGGATTCGCCGCCGACTTCGCCGAGGACGCGGCGGCCGGCGGCAAGGATCTCATTGGAGTATGCGGGATCCGCTTTCATCACGGCGCGGGAGACGATCAGGGTTCCGATCTCCGCTGCCGCGATTGCGATGGCCCGCTCGCGCGCGCTCGCATAATCGGCATTGCCGGCGAGCACCTCTTGAACGGCGGTAACGTAGTTCTCGAACCCTTCCGCGAAGGCGCGGCTGACCGGCTTCTTCTGACG
>JBEKRW010000308.1:0-2963 GCA_049517595.1 Candidatus Cybelea sp.
GCCGTGGGTGAGCCCAGCCGCTTTCCCGATGTCCGCGACGCCGATACCGTCGATGCCGTGCTCCCGGAAGAGCTTGCCCGCGGTGCTCACGAGCCGGCTGCGGTTCTCGGCGGCCTTCTGCTTCGTCACCTTCACGCAATCATTGTAGCCGTAACGAAACTTGGCTGCCAAGAGGCGCCGGCAGAAAATTGCCGTCGGCCGGGCCCGGAGAGGCTCGGCGGAGGGGGAGCGTGGCTAGGAGACGGCCTTAGCTGAAGACGACGCCTTCAATATCCTGCGCGACCAAGATCGGTTCCGGAACGCGGGCGCCGTCGGGTCCGAGCGGGTAGATGCGTTGCCGCGTGCTGACCGCGATGTCGTCGTATCGCTTGAAGTCGTGATAGTGATGGGTGCCGGTCGCGTCGCGCGTCACGGCTTCGGCGACGTAGTTGTGCCGCCGGATCAGGCCGTCGTCGCCGACATAATAGATCTGCTCGTCGGAGTGCCGGGCGAAGCCATCGGGAAAGGTGACCTTGACGACGCGCCACGTTTCGCCGTGCTCGGTGATCGGATACAGGTCTTCGAACGCGAAGCCCGGCATCGCGAAGCAGAACGGTGTCGTCAGATACGTCCAAGTCGCCATCGAGGCGAAATAGACGAGCTGCAATGTGGACCATTTCGTTTCGAGCGTTTCGTGCAGCAGCGAATTCCGAGGATCAAGCAATTCTTCGACGATGGATCCGTCTGCCGTCTCGATGGCGACGCGATCCGGCCGGAACGTCGCCCGTTGCCCGGGCTTCATGAAATCGCGGATCGTTCCGCGCTGAGCGTGGAGATCGATCTCGTAGTGGAAATCGTTGAGGACTCCGGCGACGCCTTTTATCGCGAACGTCGCGCCGAGTTGGATCGCGTGAATATCCGCGTTCTTCAAGGAGTTCCACTTTGCCATTCCGCCGTAGGCGTCGATCATCTCGTTGACCAGGGCATTTGAAGTCGGCTCCACGTTTCAGACCTTTCTACGGCGCTGGTGTAAGGAGACGGTCGGCACGGCGTTTTAGTGCTTCCGCTGGATCACTGCGGCGAGCGCGGCGGCGACGCGTTGCGGCCCGTAATACACCGTCACGTCCTCGATCAGGTCTCGCACGCCGCGCGTGAGAATGGTGATTCCGGCCCTCGGTTCATTGAACGCATGAGCTTCCCATTCGAGGTAGACCTTTGTCCCGATGGCAAGTTGGACGTGAAGCGGAAGTCGCTGAGGATCGATCCGGTTGACGCAAAGAAGCTCGCGATCTCCGATGCGCCCTCACGCGGTGCGTCGAGAACCGAGACGTGCAACGTAGGGCGCATGACAAACGCGCTGGCGAATTCTTCTGTACTCCGCTTGCCGACAACTGCCAGCCACTCGTTGCCAGGGCTTGTAGATCGCTTCACGTGCGTGCTCTCAAGGGGTGAACGGAGAGTGGGCAACGCCGAGCGCCGCAAGCAGCGCGATCACCTTATCATCGAGTTCCTTGCCGACTTTCGAGATCGCCTCGTCGTCGAAGCTGTCGAAGATTGTCGTTGGCTGATCGATCGCGAACAGCGTCCTGCCAGCCTTTCCAGTATAGATGAGGGTTCGCAGCGGAGCGTACAACATCACCGAGGGCTCGTGCTTGAACATCCGCTCGGCAATGGTGTAGTTGCCCATCAGATACTCGACACACTCGCCGTTGTGTCCGGCGACGCGCATGATCGGCATCGCGTCCATCTTCCAGAAGATGAAGAAACCGTATTTCGTCGAGGCGTTGACCTCGGCGACGATCTCGGGCCAGGACTTGCTGCTCGCGGCGAGCGCTTTGACCTTTTCGTTGTCTTGCATAGGAACCATGGACTCGTAGCGATCGCGAAATTCAGCGAACGAGCAATCGGCCTCTACGACGACGCGATTGACGTTGTGCGGCCGGATCACGGCTAGAAAGGCCTCCTTGAGCAGCGCCCTCGATTTTAGGGCACGACGCCGCGCCCATAGGGCGTTGGGATTGCATGATGCCACAGGGACGGCCGCGCAAGCATCACCCGAATAAAGTACGGAAGGCGGGTCGGACGTCTTGGACTCTCCAATTTTGGGGACGCCACGGGGCGTCGGCGGCCGAACCGCCTGCGGTGGCTGCGCGACGGGCGTCACCTAATCGGGTGACGCTCCCTTCCGCTTGAGATGTATAGAATGGCGTAGCTAGGAGGACTGCCGTTGTCTACGAGCGCGAGCAACATCACTGCCCCGACACAATGTGCCGATGCCAGAGGCAGCAAGTATGCGTACCGCCGGTTCGGGAAGGCCGGAGGGTCGCCGCTGCTGTGCCTGCAGCACTTTACGGGAAACCTGGACAACTGGGACCCGGCCGTTACCGACCCCTTGGCCGTCGAACACGATGTCATTCTCTTCGATAGCGCCGGAGTCGGTCGTTCGGACGGGACCGTCCCGAACACCGTCGGCGCGATGGCGGAGCACGCGTTGGCATTTCTCGATGCATTGAACATCAAGACCTGCGACGTTCTTGGCTATTCGCTAGGTGGTATGGTGGCTCAGGACATGGTGCGCAGCCGACCGACGGTCTTCCGCAAGATCATCTTGGTCGGAACGGCTCCCCGCGGAGGCGAGGACGTCATGCACATGGACAAGCCGAATCTCGCCAAGTGGACCGGCGATAAATCGCTGCAGGGGTATCAGGTTCTGCAGAAGATCTTCTTCGATCAGACCGATACGAGCCAGGCCGCCGGCGGCGAGTTCATCGAGCGTCTGGTGCTGCGCGAGGACGATCGCGACACGCCGACCGGCCCCGAAGTCGCGCAGGCGCAAATGGCCGCGTTCCGCGACTGGGAAAAGCCCAAGGGCGAGCGCTTCGCGGATCTCCGCAGGATCGGGCAGCCGGTCCTGGTGATCAACGGCAAGCACGACGAAATGATTCCCGTGAGAAATTCCTACTGGTTGAACGAGAATCTCCCGA
>JBEKRW010000309.1:0-2961 GCA_049517595.1 Candidatus Cybelea sp.
ACTGCAGCCAACGGCGCGACGCCCAACGCCGCGCCGCCTCGGGTCCGCAAGCGCCGCAAGCGCTCGGCGAAAAAGGCAGCCGGCACGAACGCCGCCCCTGCGTCGGCCACCCCAGCTTCCGCCGCCGCGAACTAAAAGGTTTGCCTTATCGCCACGGAAGCTTTGAGCTTCCATGGCGGTGCTTGCAAGCAGCGGCGGGGCCCGGCGCTACGTTCGAAACTTCAATTGGACGTTGGCTGTTGCCGGCATCCTCATCGCGTTGATTGGGTTGGTCTGCATACGCTCGGCCGGGTTGCATGCCGGCGATGCCGGCAGCGAGTTCAAGAAGCAGATCCTTTATCTGCTGCTCGGCGTGGCGCTGATGCTCGGCCTCTCGCTGGTCGACTACCGAAACTGGCAGCGCTGGGCGCCGGCGCTCTACGTGCTCGACTTGTTACTCTTGCTCTTCATCTTGCGCGGTGGCCACAGCGCGATGGGCGCGCAGCGGTGGATCTCGCTGGGCCCGCTGGGAACCTTTCAACCATCGGAGCCCGCAAAGCTCGCGGTTGCAATCGCGCTGGCCGCCGTGCTCTGCCGCGGCCGGTACGAGAACCTGCAAGACCTCTGGTTGCCGCTGGCGACCGTCGCGCTACCCGCGCTCCTCATTCTCAAGCAGCCGGACCTCGGCACCTCGTTGGTGTTGGTGGCGGTACTCACGGTGGAACTCTTTCTCGCCCTGCCAAAACTCGGTGACTTTGCGATCTACGCCCTAGCAATGCTCGTCGTCGGCGCCGCCGCCGTCGGCACGAGCGCCGTGCTCAAGCCTTTCCAGCGTGCACGGCTCTTCGTGTTCCTCAACCCCAAGGCCGATCCCGAAGGCTCCGGCTATAACCTCGCACAGTCGAAAATCGCCGTCGGGAACGGCGAATGGTTCGGACGAGGCCTCTACCACGGAACGCAAACGCAGTTGAACTTCGTTCCCGAACATTCGCGAGACTTTATCTTCACCGTGCTCGCAGAAGAGTGGGGATTCGCCGGCGCGATGCTGGCCTTGGGACTCTACGCCGCCGTCCTTTACGCGGGCGTTCGTACGATGCTCGTCGCCCGCGACCGCTTCGGCTTCTTACTTGCCGGCGGTTTGGTTGGCATGCTCTTTTTTCACGTCCTCGTCAACGTCGGCATGACGGTCGGAATCATGCCGATTACCGGAATCCCGCTGCCGTTCTTGTCGTATGGCGGATCGGCGATGCTTACGGATTTTGCCGCCCTCGGCATACTCTTGAACATCTTTTCGCAACGGGATCGCAACGTTTTGGGCAACGCGTGAAGCGATTGGAACGACGCGCGTGGCGCGTGCCGGCCCTTGCGGCGTGCGCCGCGATGCTATCGGCGTGCGGCGGCTCGTCATCGCCTGCATTTCCCACCGGCCCCACGAAAGGCGCGATCGACCACGTCGTGATCATCGTTCAGGAGAACCGCAGTTTCGACAATCTTTTTCAAGGCGCGCCCGGCGCCGACACGCGGTCGTACGGGTACGGTATCCACGGGAACAAAATTGCGCTCAAGCCGATAGGCCTCAGGACGACGTGGGATCTCCAGCACAGCTTCAACGCGTTCATCACCAGTTGTAACGGCACGGGAACGTATCCCGGAACCGCATGCCGGATGAACGGATTCGACCAAGAAGGCGTCGGCTGCGGCGGTCCGGGAGAGCCTGGTTGCCCGATCAAGCATCCCCAATACAGCTACGTTCCCCACCGCGAGATCGAGCCGTATTTTGACATGGCAGCGCAGTACGTCTTGGCCGACCGCATGTTCGTCTCAAACGTCGACATAAGCAGTTTCGTCTCGCATCAATACATCATCGCCGCGCAAGCCGGCACGTCGGTGAACATTCCGGAGTCGGTGTGGGGCTGCGGCGGCGGTCCAAACGATTTGGTCGCCACCCTCACGCAGCAGCGCACGATCGGTGCCTTCATTCCTCCCTGTTTCAGTTACGAGACGCTCGCCGACGAGTTGAACGCTGCGAACCTTCCGTGGAAGTATTACACCTCAGCGCTTAATGCCGACGGCAATTTTTGGAACGCCTTTCAGGCGGTGCAGCACATCCGTTACAGCCCCTACTGGAAGAAAGACGTGATCAGTCCGCAGACGCGGTTCTTCACCGATCTCAAGAAGGAAGGGCTCGCGGCGGTCACCTGGATTACGCCGACCTGTGCCAACTCGGATCACGCCGGTTGCAACTCGGATACGGGTCCGAAGTGGGTCGCCTCGCTCGTCAACGCCATCGGAGAATCGCCGTACTGGAAATCGACGGCGATCTTTATCTTTTGGGACGACCCCGGCGGCTGGTACGACCACGTTCCACCCAAAATGTTGGATTACGACGGGCTGGGGTACCGGGTGCCGCTCTTGATCGTTTCGCCGTACGCAAAGCGAGGCTACGTCTCGCACGTCGGCTACGAGCACGGCAGCCTGCTACGCTTCGTCGAGGATCGCTTCGGCCTGGCCACGCTCTCGGCGTCCGACGCGCGCGCGACCTCTCCCGAGGCCGATTGCTTCGATTTCTTGCAAGCTCCGCGCAGGTTCGTCCCGATTCCAACGGCGATGACCGCGCGCGACTTCGAAAATCAACCGCTCGACCGCCGCATCCCCGATAGCGAATAGAGCCGGCAGGTCCAATTTCCCGCGGGGAGGAACAAAGGAAGCAGTCAGGCCAGCAGGCTGCGTTTTGCAACGAAAGGCCGCCGGCAGAGGTTTACTACTACAAAGTTTTTCTAAGGACTCAAACCAGCGCGGCGCAGAGCGCCGCCCGCACGGCGCACCGGCAACGGTAGGCGCGGCGAGATGCGAGCCCTATAATTGAGGATAATTTGTCGAGCGAGATATTGATCTCGAGCGACCCGTGGGAAAATCGGGTCGCCATTCTCGAGGACGGTGACTTAGCGGAGCTCTACATTGAGCGTGAAGAGAAGGTCATCG
>JBEKRW010000310.1:0-2959 GCA_049517595.1 Candidatus Cybelea sp.
CTCGGCCGAGCCAGTAGCCGAAGAGCGCCGTCCCGCTGCGCTCGCCTTCGAGCGGTTCGACGGCAATGGCGCCATCGACCTCGATCGCAACGATCAGCCCGCGTGCGTCAGCCATGGCTGTCGCGATCCATTCCTCGGCATCGCGCAGGGTGTAGGGATGCGGGAAGCGTCGCGTCATCCAGCGCACGACCTCGAAATCGTCGGCGACGGCGCACAGCGCGCTTTCATCACCGATACGGTACGGCCGCAGGCGACAGAGTTGCCCCTTCACGCCGAATGAGTGAGCACCATGCGAAAGCGGGCGGCGCCGCTCATCATCCGCTCGTAGGCTTCGGCGGCGCGTTCGAGCGGCATCGTTTCGATCATCGCGCGCACGCCGGTCTGGACGCTGAAGCGCATCGCATCCTCAGAGTCGGCGCAGGTTCCCGACGGCCACGATTTGATCGAGTTGCGCTTGCCGATCATCGCGGCCGTATCCACCGGCAGCGGTTCGGGCGACGCGCCGACGATCAGCAGCTGCCCGTCGACGCCGAGGCCGCTCAGCACCGGCTCCATCGCCGCGGCCGCGGTGATCGTCGAAAGCACGAGCTTCGCGCCGCCGAGTCGCTGCAGTTCCGCGCCGACGTCGCTCGCGTTGCTGTCGATATACTCGACGGCGCCGAGCTTGCGCGCGAGCTCCTCCTTGTCCCGTTCCCGCGCGATCGCAACGGTACGAAAGCCCATCTTCGCGGCATACTGCACGCCGAGGTGGCCGAGGCCGCCGACGCCCAGAATCGCGACGAGATCGCCGGCCCGCGCCTCGCTGTGCCGCAAGGCGTTAAACGTCGTGATGCCGGCGCACATTAGCGGTGCGGCCTCCGCCGCCGTCAGCTCGTCGGGAATGCGCGCGAGCGCGACGGCCGGCGCGACGACGTACTGCGCGTACCCGCCGTCGTATGCCAATCCGGGGATCTGCAGATTGCGGCACGTAATGAAGTCGCCGCGGCGGCAGCGGTCGCACGTACCGTCGTGCCCGCCGTGCCAGCCGATTCCGACGCGTTCGCCGATCTTCCAACCGCTCGTCTGCGGGCCGAGCGCCTCGATCGTGCCGGCGATCTCGTGCCCCGGAACGCGCGGAAACGTGATGCCGGGCCAAACGTTGGCGATCGTTATAACGTCGCTGTGGCAGATGCCGCACGCCTCAACCTTGACGCGCACCTGTCCGGCTCCGGGCTCGGGGATTGGAAGCTCGCGCAACTCCAAGCGGTGCTCCGTCGCCGACGGCACCACCGCGGCTTTCATCGTCTTCGTACTCATAGTTCTGCCTTGAACACACCTTGGACTCCGATGGTGCCGCCCGTGATAGAGTGGCATGAAGCCATGGTCTATCACGAGATCGTCCTGCCGGATACGGAGCCCGAAACCGAATGGGTGCGCGGACGCGCCCTGCAAAAAGTGAGCCCCAAGCGCACACATTCCTTCCTGCAAGGAGCGTTGACGATCGAGCTCACCCATTGGGCGGCCGGGCGAGGAGGAGTCGGCCCCGAGTGGCGCTTCAGCGTTGCACCGCCGGGCGAGGTTTGCCGGCCGTTGGTCCCCGACATCGCGTATGTTTCGAACGATCGCCTTCGCACGGTGAACGACGACGAGCTGGAAGCGCCGCCGTTCGCACCCGACGTTGCGGTCGAGATTCTTTCTTCCGACGATCGCCGAATCGACGTCGACGATAAGATCGGCACCTATCTGCGCGCCGGCTCGTTGCTCGTAATTGTCGTCGACCCTCAAGAGCGCGTCGTCGAGCTTGACGACTCGCTTGCGACCGCGCGCCTCGATGAGGCCGCGGCGATCGAGCACGCTGCGCTGCCCGGATTCCGCTATCCGGTGCGCGACCTATTCGCGGTGCTTCGCCGGCCCTAGCGCAAGCGCTGCTCGACCGAGTTAGGGCGTTATGGAAAAGACGGTGCCGTTGCCGCTGGAGCCGCCAGTAGTCGTGCCGTACAACATGCCGTTGAACTCGACTAACCCTGCGGCCGGAGAGACGCCATCGGATCCGCTGAAAGTGTGCAGCACGCGTTCATCCCCTCGCGGGGTGATTTCAAAGACCGTGCCGTCGTTGCCGGGCCCCCCGCCGAAGGTGGTCGTTCCGTAGAGATTTCCCTTGTAGGCAAGAAGCGGTGCCTCCGGGTACCTGCCGTCCGTTGTGCTACCCCCAAACGTATGAAGGATGTGCTCTTCGCCGCCGGCGTTCACACTGAACACGGTACCGTCGAGGGTCGTGCCGCCTTCCTCGGTCGTGCCGTACATCACGCCGCCTAGTGTCGCAAGCCCGGCATACGGCGATTCCCCGTCGCCAGACTCCTTGAACGCGTAGATTTGGTTCTCGTCACCCGAAGTTGTGACGCTGAACACCGTTCCGCGGTTCGCGTGGCCACCCCAGGCGGTTGTGCCATAGAGCGCGTCTTTGATAGCGATGAGATTGCCGAACGGCGATGCGCCGTCCGGCGAATTGGCGAAGCTGTAGATCACGTGCTCCTTGCCGCCGGTCGTGATCGCGTAAGCCGTGCCGGCATCTTCGTTGCCGCCACCGTAGGTTGTTCCGTAGAACTCGCCGTTGAAAGCGACGAGCCCGCCCTGCGGGGCTACGCCGTCCTGTCCGCCGCTGAAATCGTAAGTCCACAGCTCCGTACCGTCAGTCTTCAGAGCGAAGACCGTTCCAAGGCCTGACGAGCCAGGCCCGTTGCCTGTTGTCCCGTACAGCACGCCCTTGTGGAAGAGAACCGGGCTGTCGGGAAATCTGCCGTCGCTGGAAAAGCTGTGAATCACCGTCTCCTTACCGCTGGGCGTGAGACTAAAAACGGTTCCGTTACCGAAGGCGCCGCCATCACTGGTCGTGCCGTAAAACAGCCCGTTCACCACTATCAAGCCGGCGCTGGGCCCCCAACCAGCCTTGCCGTGGAACTTGAATACAGTCTTGAACTTG
>JBEKRW010000311.1:0-2941 GCA_049517595.1 Candidatus Cybelea sp.
GACGGCAGCGGCGGCTAGCTAATTGGCGGCGCGGGAGGCGGGTCGGGGGACGCCGTCGCGCTAATCATATCGGCTATGGCAAAAAAATCAGTTGCCAATCCCCCGTGGTCCGAGATGATGCGGCAGCACTATCGCCGGGGAGAGTTCCTAGCGGCCGCCGACGTTTACGACGAAGCCGTCGGCGACGGCGCGACTCCCTCGTACGACGACGAACTCCGGCGCGCCCGCATCGCACTTAAACACGATGTAAACGCCGCCGTGGCTTCGCTGATCCGCCGTGCTCCGAAATCTACGACGGGCGCCCGGCGCGGAGAGTGGGCACTTCTGCTTGCGATCGGGTACGCGCGAATGCGCGATTTTGAACGCGCCGACCGTCACTTTGACATGGCCGGGCGCGTTCTCACGACGCCCGCCGACCGAGCGCAGCTTGCGTATCATCGTTCGGTTCGCCAGTTGTTCGAAGGAAGAACCGATGAGGCGTGGCGCCTTGCCGCCGAAATGTCGTGCGACCGGTCGCTGACCACGCGAATTTCCAATGAGATGTTGAACTCATTCATCTTGAGCCGTGAAGAGCGCTATCGCGAAGAGGCGGAGAGTCTCATTCGCGCGATAGGCCTTATCGGAAAGCAGCGCGACGCCCATCGCGAGCAATGGTTCCACGCGGTGCAGAATCTCGCGCTGCTTGGAAGGGAGCTCGCGTTCGACGAAGCGGCGGCGCTAGCCAGACGCGAAGTTGACGAAGACGTCGAATGGCCGGTTGACTTTCTCACGCAACACTTCCAGGCACTCAAGGCCGTCGGCTGGACGTGTGCCTTACGCGGCGATCTTCTCGGCTGCTTTCGCTACCTGCGCGCGGCGGAGCGTAGCAAGCCCAGCATGGCCTACGAGGCGATCTTGCTCTTGGATCGCGCCTATTTCGCTCGCATCATCGGCGAACCCAACTGGTCTCGCGACGAGGTCGCGAAGGCCGATGCCATTGCCGAGGGCATCGACTGGAACGAGCTCCCAGGCGAAGAGCGGATCGGTCTGCTTTTGATGGCTGAAGCGATGGCCGACAGCAATCCCGAAAAGGCGCACTTCTACCTGGCGCGTTATAAGGGTCTCGACCGCATCCGTTCGCCGCTGCACCTTTTTGCGCTCGATAGCCGTTGCGATGCGTTTGCGGCCTACGCCGAAGGCGTCGCCAGGCTGAAAGGCGGCGAGCCGGGAGCCGAAGAGTCGCTGCGGACCGCGTGGACCATCTTCGACCGGATCGGATACGATTGGCGTGCCAGCCGCACGGCGCTCTCGTTGCTGGAGGCTACCAAGAAAGAACGCTGGCGTCATCTCGCCGAGGATAAGCTGGAATCGTATCCGCAATCGTGGCTTGCGCGCGAGCTTTCCCAACCCGAGGTAGCGGCGACGGAGGCGGTTCAACTGCCACGCATGCAACGCAAAGTGCTCGACATGCTTTGCCAGAAGTTGACGACCGCGGAAATCGCCACGGACTTGGGGCTTAGCCCCCACACGGTTCGAAACCACCTCAAAGCGGTTTTCCGGGCGTACGACGTTCATAACCGTGCTTCGCTGGTTGCTGAAGTAGCGCGCCGTGGGGAGTTGCCGGCGCCACACGGCGCAGCAGGTCCACATTCGGCCGGTCAACTCACGGTATAGTGATCGGCGAAGCGCCGCATGAGGTCGGGGTTCGCTCGCTCGAATCTGCCTGCTGAAACGCGCGTGTAGGCCGGCACCGGAGCGCCGGCGAGCCGTGGCCAAACGACTGGGCGGGACGATGTAAGAACCTCGAGGACCCCGACGTGTGGACCGTCGGTTGCCCAGAACCAGGGGTCGATTAGATATTCACTGTGTGGGATGATCTCCGGAAAGACGAAGCCCTTAGAACCTTCTTGGTTGAGGGCGACGACCGGGCAAATGATGTCGCCGCCTCCCTCCTCCCGCGCCGCGGCGACGACGGCGGCCCGCGCGCGCGGCGCTTCCGAGAGCGGCGTTCCGGGACGGAGAAACGAGCGATACGAGTCGATCGCATTGCAGACGGCGTCCTTGAAATACCAATCGTTCAGCCAAAAGATACCTTCGGCGCCGTCGTTGGGGTTCCGCAATTCACGTACGTCCGGCGTAAAGAGCGCGCCGTACAAGTCGTCGTTCCACTGCTCCAAGGCGAGGGACGGCGACGGGTTGTTCACATCGAAGAAGTACTTCGTCTTTTCGAGCGACGTGCCGAACGTCACGAAGCCGCGCACGCGCCGTAGGGCCGCCTTGAGTTCGGGCGCCTGTTCGGCGGCCTCGGAGAAGCGAATCAGCGCGTCCATCGCGATCGTCGACCCCAAACTATGGGCCAGCACGAAAACCCGCTCGTAGCCTCGACCCTCGTTAGCGGTAGTGGAACACGCGTCGATGATCGTCTTGGAAACGCACTCGAGGATCGCTTCCCGCATCGCAAAGAATTCCGAGTTCTCGTTCCGCGTGGTATAGATTTGGACGTCGCCGAAGAAGTTCACGATCCACGATTGAGCGAGCGTTTTGCCCGCGACGACGAGCAAGGCCGCAAGGACAAACCAGAGCACTAACCAGCCTCCCGCCGAACCCTGTGGCAGAATCGGAAACGATGCCGATGCGGTCAGCAGGAGCGCGCCCGCGAGAAAAGTGATGCCGATGAACCGCCCGCGATCGGAGCGCTGAGCTGCGTGCATTTCGAGTTCGGACTTCTGACCGATCGCGGATAGGGCGGCCTTGAGTGCCTGCGCTATCAAGAAAGCTCCGACGGCGGCAATCGCAAGAATCCCCAGCGTCCACCACGAGAAGACCGCAGCTAATGCTATTGGATTGGTGAGAATCTGCCAGAGGGTGGGGCATGCCGGTTCGCAGGTGCCGGCTTTGAGAATCAAACCGTTGAGCGCCGTCGTCGCACATACGAAAGCGCCGGCCAGGAGCGCGACGACCA
>JBEKRW010000312.1:0-3467 GCA_049517595.1 Candidatus Cybelea sp.
CGGTCGCGCCGCGTTCTGCATAGACCGGGACGCCGGCGGCGCCCAGGGCCTCGACGTCGCGGTAGATGGTGCGCTCGGAGACCTCGAGGTGGTCCGCCAGCACGCGCGCGCTGCACTGCCGCCGCGACTGCAGCAGCAACAGGAGTGCGACGAGCCGGTCGGCCTTCACGGTTCGATCAAACTACGGCAATATGACAGAATCTGTCAACTATTCCGCCGCTCGCCCTGGGCTTTTCAGAAATTTATTGACCATAATACTTTTTTCACGTTTCTATGGCACAATAAGTTGACCAGAGTCACACCTCCCGGGTGCGTCTGCACCGGCACTCCGTCGTGCTCGACCTCCGGCAGCACGCGTCACTCTTTCTTGGAGAGGACTTTTGAGATGATTCCTACGCGATTCGCCGTTATCGTCGTTTTAACGGCCTTAGCCGCCGGAGTAACCGGCTGCTCAAATACCGGCGGCCTCATGCCGGGAGCCGCCGGCATGCAGCCGCGCGCATCGCTCCCGGTGCCGGAACGGGTGAGGATTAAAGAGTTTGCCGACCTTCCACAATACTACGATGACTACGCGCCGTCTGCCATCGCTTCGGGGCCGGAGAACTCCCTCTGGGTGACCGATACGATCGATCAAGATTACGGTGAAAACTTGGTCGCTCAAATCAACACGTCGGGCGCGCGCCTTAAGACCTACTACTATCAAGGACTGTCAACCGAAGGGTCGTCATTTCAGGACATCACCGCGGGCCCCGACGGCGCGTTGGCGCGTTGTGGTTTACCGAAGTGACCGGCAATGCGATCGGACGCATCACGACACACGGAAAGATCACGACGTACACCAAGGGCATCAGCAGCGGAGCGGGCCCCTACAGTATTGCCCCGGGACCCGACGGCGCACTCTGGTTCACCGAAGGGACGGGCGGGCGTATCGGGCGCATTACGACCAGCGGCAAAGTCACCGAATACTCCCGTGGAATTACTCCGACCGAAGAGCCCGTCGGCATCGCCGCAGGCCCGGATGGCGCTATGTGGTTCACCGAATACGAAAGCTATAATTCGTATCGGACACGCGAATCAAAGATCGGCCGTATCACGATGGCCGGCAAAATTTCGGAATACTCTAAGGGGCTTTCCAGCACTTCCGGCCCCGGTGACATCGTTGCGGGGCCTGACGGCAATATGTGGTTCATCGAAAATGTGGACCGCACCGGCCGCGTGAGGCTCTAGTACTACGAATCTCCGACCTCTCGGGAAGCCGATCGGAGCTGACGCAAGACGTATTGTAGAATTCCGCCGTGGCGGTAATATTCGGCCTCGTTGGGCGTGTCGATGCGAACCCGCACGTTAAACTCGATCGAGCGCCCGCTCTGCGCGTCCGTGGCTTTAACGCGCGCGCGCATCCGCGGCTCCAAGCTCGCTGCGACGCCGGTAATATCGAAGAGCTCTTCACCGGTCAAACCGTAGGTCGAGTGATCGGCACCGTCGACGTACTCGAGGGGCAGCACGCCCATCCCGATCAGGTTGCTGCGATGAATGCGCTCGAACGACTCGGCGATCACGGCCTTTATCCCGAGCAGATACGGCCCCTTTGCCGCCCAGTCGCGCGACGATCCCGAGCCGTACTCCTTGCCGGCGAGCACGACCAGCGGCGTCCCGGCGGCCTTATATTTCATGGCTGCGTCGAAGATCGACATCGCTTCGCCGGTCGGCAGGTAGCGCGTAACCCCGCCTTCAGTGCCCGGAGCCAGCGCATTGCGTAAGCGAATGTTCGCAAAAGTTCCGCGCATCATCACTTCGTGATTGCCGCGCCGAGCGCCATAGGAGTTGAAATCGCCAGGTTCGATTCCGCGCTCCATAAGGTACTTCGCCGCCGGACTGATCTTCGAAATGCTGCCCGCCGGCGAGATATGGTCGGTCGTCACCGAGTCACCGAGCACGGCGATCGCACGCGCTCCATGCACGTCTTGCACCGGCGCCGGGCGCTCCGGCATGCTATCGAAATACGGGGGCTTCTTGACGTACTCGGATTTCGGATCCCACGCGTACCGTTCGCTGGTGGCAACGCTGAGGTTGCGCCAGTTCTCGTCGCCGTCGAAGACGTGCGCGTACTCGCGCTCGAACATCTCCTCGCCGATGCACGTGGCCATCGTGGCCGCGATCTCGTCGTTGCTCGGCCAAATCTCGGCCAGGTAGACCGGACGGCCGTCGCTGCCGATTCCCAACGGCTCGCTCGTCAAGTCAACGTCCATCCGTCCCGTCAGCGCGTAGGCAACGACCAGCGGCGGCGAGGCCAGATAGTTCGCGCGTACTTGCGCGTGGATGCGTCCCTCGAAGTTTCGATTTCCCGAGAGTACCGCCGCAACGATCAGATCGCGGTCAGCCACCGCTTCGGCGACCTCTGACGAGAGCGGTCCCGAGTTACCGATGCATGTCGTGCAGCCATAACCCACGAGATTGAAGCCCAGGCGATCCAGATATTCGCGCAGGCCGGCCTTTTCTAAATAATCGGTTACGACTTTCGAGCCGGGCGCGAGCGAAGTCTTGACCCACGGCTGCGTGCGAAGACCGCGCTGCACCGCATTGCGCGCGAGCAATCCGGCGCCGACCAATACCGACGGATTCGAGGTATTCGTGCAACTGGTGATCGCGGCGATGACGACGGCACCGTCGTACAGCTCCGCCTCGGCAGTCTGCGCGATCGTTGCCGTTCCCCCGCCGCCCTCGTCCTCGAAGCGCGCCACCGCTCCGTTCGCGCGGTCGCGGGCAGCCGTCCATCCCTCCATCGCATGTTGAAACGACCGCTTGACGTCGTGCAGAGCGACGCGGTCTTGTGGGCGGCTCGGGCCCGCAAGGCTCGGCTCGACGCTGCCGAGATCGAGCGCAAGCGTGTCGGCAAACTCCGGATCGGGCGATGCATCGGTTCGAAAGAGTCCTTGCGCTCTGGCATAGGCTTCCACCAAAGCGATCTGCTCTGGTGGGCGGCCGGTGAGACGAAGATAATCGAGGGTGCGTTCATCGATCGGAAAGATCGCGACCGTCGAACCAAACTCAGGCGACATGTTGCTGATCGTCGTCCGGTCGACGACCGGCAACGCCGAGAGTCCGTTGCCGTAAAACTCGACGAACTTTCCGACGACGCCTTTGCGGCGTAGCATCTCGGCCACGGTGAGCACCAAATCGGTCGCCGTCACACCTTCGCGCAGTGCCCCATCCAGCCGGAAGCCGACGACCTCGGGAATCAGCATGGTCACCGGCTGGCCGAGCATCGCTGCCTCGGCTTCGATGCCGCCCACGCCCCACGCGAGCACGCCCAAGCCGTTGACCATTGTCGTATGCGAGTCGGTGCCGACGGCGGTGTCGGGGTAGGCCAGCAGGCGCTCCTCCGAAGCATCCGTCGTGCCGAAGACGACGCGCGCGAGATATTCGATATTGACCTGGTGAACGATCCCGGTTCCCGGCGGGACGAC
>JBEKRW010000313.1:0-2911 GCA_049517595.1 Candidatus Cybelea sp.
AGAAGTACCCCGAGAAGCTCGCCGAGCTTAAGGCGCTCTTCTGGGAAGAGGCCGCGAAGTACAACGTTACGCCTTTGCTCGGTGCGCTGGCCAGTTTCTTTGGCGTGCTGCCGCCGGGCGCCGGCAAGACGACAAAGTTCACGTTCTACTCGGGCGTCGAAAACATCGCCCCCGGGATGATTCCGCACCTTTACGGCACGTCGTACGCGATCGAGGCGGACATCGTTATTCCCGACGGCGGTGCGGAAGGCGCCATCGTTGCCAATGCCGACTTCCTCGGCGGTTTCTCGCTTTACGTGCAGCATGGAAAACTTCACCATACCTACAGTTTCTTGGGCATCCCGGCTACGCAAGGTCCGTCGCGTCCCGAGCTCGTGAAGCTTTTGGAGAAACTTGGGGCCACCAATGTGCTTTTACGCGGGATCGCAAAGGGCTGGACGATCTCATCGCCCGAATCGCTGCCGGCCGGGAAGGTCGTCGTGCGATTCGAGTTCGCTGCGGACGCGCCTAAGCTGGCGACGGGCGGCGTCACAAAACTGCTCGTCAACGGCAAGACCGTCGCCGAAGGGAGAATGGAATACACGGTTCCCGGGCGTTTCTCCGGCTATGCCTGTATGGATATCGGCAGAGACAATCGGGCGCCGGTCTCACCGACCTATAAATCACCGTTCGCGTTTACCGGAACTATCAACACCGTAACGTTTGATCTCGAGCCGGTGCCGAAGACTCCGGCGGAGCACGCGGCGCTCCATCAAGACGCGCATCAAACCCGCGTCCTGTCCGGAGTGAACGGTTGAGCGCGACCACCATCGGAACGATCTTGCTCGTTACCGGCGCGCTGACCGCCGCGGTCGGCGTTGGTGTGGTCATGCCGCGCCAGCTTCTCGCTCTTATCCTTGGCGAAAATACGAGCGATGCGACGGTGATCTTGATCGCGCGCCACTGGAGCCTGCTCGTTGCGCTCGTCGGCGGTTTGTTGATCTACTCCGCCTATCACCCCGAAGTTCGCCTGCCGGCGATGATCGTCGGGGCCGCGGAGAAACTCGTTCTCGGCGCCCTTGTCGTCGCAAGCCCGTTGCGGAGGCGACGCCAAACGAGGGCGGTGGTCGGCGCGGACGCAATAATGGCGCGCCTCGACCTCCTGCTTCTCGCGCAACAGTGAACGCTGCTTAAATGAGTTTGCGCTCGCTTGGTCGAACTAGACCGGCATGAAGCGCTATGTAACGATCCTTACTCTGGCGACGATTTCGCTATTTGCCTGGCAGTCTGCGCGGGCATGCACTGGAATTCGGTTAACCGCAAAAGACGGCGCCGTCGTCGTCGCTCGCACGCTCGAGTTCGGCGCGGATCTCCAATCAAAAGTGTTGGTCTATCCCGCGGGGACGCCGGTTACGGGCTCGCTCCCGAATAGCGCGGCGGGAATCTCGTTTACGACGAAATACGGCATCGTGGGCGCCAACGCGTTTGGCCTGCCGATAGTCGTTGACGGACTTAACGACCAAGGGTTGTACGTCGGCGAGTTCTTCTTCCCGGGATCGGCCGGCTATACCGACGTGACGCCTGAGAATGCGTCGCGCGCCATGGCAGGTTACCAGTACGCGATGTGGATCCTCGGCAACTTTTCCAGCGTCGCCGACGTCAGATCGGCGTACGATCGCGTGGTGCTTGCGCCGACCGTTCTCCCGCAACTCGGAATGGCGCCGCCCGTACACTTTCGAGTCACCGACAAGACCGGTGCCTCGGTGGTGATCGAGCCAATCGCTGGAAAGCTCGTGATCTACGACGATCCGCTTGGCGTGATTACCAACTCGCCGACGTTTGACTGGCATATGACCAACCTGCGCAACTACGTCGGCCTGTCGGCGGAAAACCGCGCGTCGATGACGCTGCCGGGCGGCACGACGTTGAACAGCTTCGGCCAAGGGTCGGGCTTCTACGGAATCCCCGGAGACTTCACGCCGCCGTCGCGCTTCGTCCGCGCCGTCGCCTATGAAGTCGCAGCCGCGCAACCGGCGACCGCGAGCGATGCCGTGCAGCAAGTCTTCCATATACTCAACAACTTCGACATCCCCGTCGGCGCCGTTCGCGACGAAGTGAACGGAAAGACGATCGACGAGTGGACGCTCTGGACCTCAGCCGCCGACCTGACGAACCTTCAGTTCTACTTCCGAACCTTCAACGATCAATCGCTGCGCGGTGTCGACGTTCGCAAAACATTGGCAAGTGCCGGCTCGACCGTCAAGTACCTGCCGATGGAATCCGATCAGCCGACGCCGATAACGAGCGTATCACTCTAGCGATATTGCTTTTAGAATGCGATACTCGGCCGCATCGCAGCGGCCGACTACATCAGGCCGAGCCTTAGCTATGGGGGGCCGGTTTAGCACCACCAGCGCCTGAGGCCGGGCTACCGTTGCAGCAGAATCATTTAATTCAAGGCCTCATTGCGGCGGCGGCAGGAGCTTGCGCGGCGTGAGCGTTACGGTTCTGCTCGTACTTCCGCGAACGACGGTTACGGCGAAAGGCTTACTGCCCTGACTGTACGGAAAGAAGTCGCCGAACCCTAATCCCGACGATACCTGCTGCCCGGCAACGGCGGCGATGCGATCGCCGGCCGCAATGCCGGCGTCCGCTGCCGGACTATTCGGGACGACGAGACGCACCTCGAAGGCAGACGCATCGCTTTGACTGAGGCTCAGCCCGATGCGATCGCTGCGGAACGGCATCGCAACATTGCGATTTGCGATAAAAGTTACCGTTTGGGCCTTGTAATCGAAAACGACGGTAAAGCGCTGAAGAAATGCCGAGCCAAGATTTCCAGCCACACCGCGCGTGGCGAAAAACCCGGCTTTCACTTGCGGAATGGCGACCGGAACGTCGCTAAACGTCTGCCCGGCGAACGTAAACGATT
>JBEKRW010000314.1:0-4297 GCA_049517595.1 Candidatus Cybelea sp.
GCAACCCTTGCCGTTGCTGCGGTCACGCGTGATTGGCAGAGAATTCCCCCAAGTTTGCGATCGTGCAGCAGGAGATCGTTGGGCCATTGCAGCGTCGCCGGCACGCCGCATTCGCGCAGCCCAGCCCGGACCGCGAGCGCGACCCAAAACGACACCAACCAGAGCCGCTCCACAGCGATGCTTCGCGGCAAGATCGTGCTGAAAAGCAGCGCCGCCCCCGGCATCGCGTGCCACGCTCGCCCCTTGCGGCCGGCGCCATGGCGCTGGAAGTCCGCGACGATCGTGTGGCCGCCGTACGAATCATCGCCGAGCAGCTCCGCCGCATCCGCGTTCGTGCTCCCGGTCTCGTCGCGATACTCGATCGAAGCAAACGGGCTGTCCGCTAGCTCCCGGGCCACATTCCGATACGGCACAATTCACCGTTCGGCGCCCCCTCCGCGTCATCCTAACCCTTCGACTCCGCTCAGGACTGCGCTTCGCGCAGGCGCTAAGGAGCTTGGACTCCCCTTGTCATCCTGAGCGTAGTCGAAGGACGAAGGGACCTAACCACCTAGGTGCCGTATCGCGCTTCTATGACCATCGAACGAACGCTCATCCTCTGCAAGCCCGACGCCGTTTCGCGCGGCCTCGTCGGCGAAATCACCGCGCGCATCGAGCGGCGCGGCTACGTGATCACCGCGATGAAGCTCATGCAGCTCGACGGCGACCGCGCACGCGAACACTACAACGAACATCGCAGCAAACCGTTCTTCAACGACCTGGTCGAGTTCATTACAAAGGGTCCGCTGGTCGCGCTCGCGGTCGAGGGCGAACGCGCGATCGACGGCTGCCGTCAACTGATCGGCGCGACCGATCCGCTGGCCGCCGCACCGGGCTCGATTCGAGGGGACCTGGCGCAAACGATCGGACGCAATCTCGTGCACGGCAGCGATAGTGGCGCGAGCGCCAAGCGCGAGCTGCCAATCTTCTTTGAAGATAAAGATTTCGTCTCGCGGCGCCACGACCTCGAGCGCTGGATGACGGAGTAAGCGTGACGCTCGAATCGCTGCGCGGCGGCGGCAATCCGACCGTCGAAGGCGTTCATGCGCGCGAAGTGCTCGATTCCCGCGGCAATCCTACGGTCGCCGTGACGGTGGCAACCAACTTCGGCGTCGTCGAAGAAGCGATGGTGCCGTCGGGCGCCTCGACGGGAGCCAACGAGGCCGTCGAGCTGCGCGACGGCGACCCGCATCGGTACGGCGGCAAGGGCGTGCGCAAAGCCGTGACGGCGGTAAACGATTTGATCGGGCCCGCCATCGAAGGTCTCGATGCAACCGCGCAGCGCGAGATCGATCAAAAGCTGATCGAGCTCGATGGCTCTCCGAACAAGTCGCACCTCGGTGCCAACGCGATCCTCGGCGTTTCGCTCGCGGTGGCACGCGCGGCGTCGGTCAGCCTCGCGATGCCGCTGTTTCGGTATCTCGGAGGCCCCGCCGCGGCGACGCTTCCGGTTCCGATGATGAATGTGATCAACGGCGGTAAACACGCGGAGGGGGCGCTTGAGTTCCAGGAGTGCATGATCGTTCCGCTCGGCGCGGAGAGTGAAGCCGAAGCCGTTCGCTATGGTTCGGAAGTGTTTCACGCGATCGGTGGGATATTGCACGAACGTGGTCTCCCGACGCTCGTCGGCGACGAGGGCGGCTTCGCCCCTCCGCTCGAGACGCCGCAGCAGGCACTCGACCTCATCGTCGCCGCGATCGAGCGAGCCGGCTATAAGCCGGGCAGCGACGTCGCGATTGCACTCGATCCTGCGTCGAGCGAATTTTACGAAAACGGCAAATACTACCCGCTCTCGCGCGACCGTGCGGCGAGCGTTGACGACATGATCGCTCTCTACGCGGAGCTTTGCGACCGCTATCCCATCGTCTCGATCGAGGATGGGCTTGCGGAAAGCGATTGGGCGGGCTGGCAAAAGCTCACCGCTGCACTCGGCGATCGGATCCAGCTGGTGGGCGACGATCTCTTCGTAACCAACACACAGTTTCTGGAGCGCGGGATTCGCGAAGGCGCCGCCAACGCGATTCTCATCAAGCTGAACCAAATCGGAACGCTCACCGAAACGCTGGATTGCATCGCGATGGCGCAGAAGGCCGGCTACGGTGTCGTCATCTCGCACCGCTCGGGTGAAACCGAAGACACGACGATTGCGGATCTTGCCGTCGCCACGACGGCCGGCCAAATTAAGACCGGCTCGCTCTCCCGGAGCGACCGCACCGCGAAATACAATCGGCTCATGGCGATCGAGGAACAGCTTGGAACGGCGGCTCGCTACGCCGGCGCCAAAGTCTTCCTACGCTAGAGCGATAGTAGGCGTCGGCGAGCCGTCCCACACGAAGCGGTACGTCAGTCGTTTCTTGACGTTCATTACCAGCGCCGGCCGAAAGCAGCCGA
The DNA here is from genome assembly GCA_049517595.1 of Candidatus Cybelea sp. Classification (GTDB taxonomy): domain Bacteria; phylum Vulcanimicrobiota; class Vulcanimicrobiia; order Vulcanimicrobiales; family Vulcanimicrobiaceae; genus Cybelea. The sequence continues at coordinate 2,431 of JBEKRW010000314.1, forward strand.
TGCACGTGCCGCCGGAACGCCGCACGCTCGGATAGACGATGCCGAGCGAACCGCTTGCTAAGAGTTCCTCGGCAAGCTTCTGCGACGCGACGTAGCTGTTGGGGTCCAAGTAGCGGGCAAAGCGTTTGGCATCTCGCGCATCGTGGAACTCCGCGCTAAAATCCGCGGTGTAGTCGTCGTAGGTGACGTCGTCTTCGAACACCCCGACCTCAGCCAAATCGACCGTCTTGTGATAGGCGACCTCGGCCTGGGACGTTTCGATTTCGAAGCCGCAGTACCACGCGCCGCGATCGGGCCCGTTGAAGCGGCTGCCGATCGGATGGGGATGCGTGAAGCTTGCGTTGACGATGCGGTAGTAGGGAATGCCGAAGACCAGCTCGTGGCTGTCGATGCCCGCGGGAATACCACCTTCGACGAGGAGACGATCGTTGGTCGCATTATCGAGCGTGAAGAGATCGACCAGGTGCCGGACGCGCATCGAGTAGCCGGCGAACGGCCTGCATTGCTGGGATGCCCCCGCGAATCATGTACTCCAGCGGCGGCGTGCCGCGAAAGATCGGATTCTTATTTGGAAGCCCGATCCACCGATCGGCGAGCGCCTTACTATGGAGAATGTTGAGCGCCTTGAAGATTCCGATCAGATACGAAATCCGCAGGATCGTGTCGGAGTCGAGCGTGCGGCGCGGCGACTTCTTTATCGCGTAATAGGTGCTGCTCGCTATTCCGCCCAGCAGCCCCATCGCATCTTCGTCGCGGACATGCCAGCATTCCACGATGTTGAAGAAGGCCTTCAACGCCGATGGCCCGAGCCGCTTGCGTTCCTCTCGGGACGTGATGTCGACGAGCTCGGCGGGGGCGTAGCGGGTTTCCGGGTAGGCAAGTGCGGTCATTGCGGGCTATCCTTTTATGGAGATTATACACTACGAATCGGGAGTCGGCAAGCCTCTAAGGGCTCTCGCTGGTCCTCGCGAATATCACCGTGGCGCGGGCCTGTAGCTCAGCGGTAGAGCGGCCGGCTCATAACTGGTTGCGCGTAGGTTCGAATCCTACCAGGCCCACCATGAACCAGCGTTTGACTCGGACTGACTCGGACTACGCGCCCTAGTCTAGCCGTGCTTTTCGATAAGATCGTTGAGCCGGTCGGCCGCCGATTGCAGCATGACCGGGGAGACGTGCGCGTAGGTGTCGGCCGTGATCGCGACCGATGAGTGACCGAGCGCTGCGGACACCGTCTTGAGGTCTGTGCCGCTTTGCAAGAGCAGAGAAGCGTAGCTATGGCGGAGGTCGTGCAAGCGCACTTTCGGCAAACTTGCTGCGTCCCGAATCGCGGTGAAGCACATGCCAAACGGCCCCGGATTCCAAGGCAACCCATCGCGGTCGAAGACGATCGTTTCGCCGTCCGGGCGCATTCCGCCGACCATGAGGCGCTGAGCTTGTTCGATGCGATGCTTACGTAGCCGCTCCAGAGCGAAGCCCGCGATGGGAATCGTTCGACGCGAACGCTTCGACTTCGGCTCCTTGAATCGCGTTTCGTAACGAGTACGCTTGGCGGTGCGGATAGCGATCCGCTCGACCGAGCGCTCCACCCGGATAGTGCCAGCGTCGAGATCGACGTCGCGCCACCGTAGGCCGAGCAACTCGCCGCGCCGGCAGCCGCTTCCCATGGCGAGCGCGATCGCCGCGCCGATGTCGGTCTGGTCGAAAACGTTAAGGTACTGCGAAACCTGCGCGGGCGACAGCGCCGTCATTTCCTTGCGCTCGACCTTCGGAGGGTCAACGGAATCGCATGGGTTCGTCGCGATGAGACGCAGCTTTCGCGCCTTGTTACAGGCCGTCCGGAGCGTGCTCCAGACCTTCTTGACGAACA
>JBEKRW010000315.1:0-2872 GCA_049517595.1 Candidatus Cybelea sp.
CCCCGATGATTCTCGGCCTCAACGACTGCATTTTGTACAAAGCGCGGACCGCGCACGAGGACATCGTTGGATGGGACGTCGTGCTCGCGTCGGACTGGGGGATGCACAGCTATCCGAAGTGGATGACGGGCTGCGTCTCTCAGCACGTCACGTATAACGGCCGGTACGTCGTCGCAAGCTTCTGCGCGCAGGCGCTCGGAGCCGGCGGCGGCTGTGCGGGCGGCGACGGAACGTACCGCAGCCGCACTGCGGATCCGACGACGTGGCAAATTCAAGACGGAAGCCACTGGCTCACTTTGGCTAACCAATAGCATTACTGCGAATTTGTGTCGCCTTCAGTTGCAACCGCCGTTCTTATTGCGGTTGTTCGAAATCTCGTGCCGGTGGTCTTCGGGGAACTATGCGGCTACCGGCACGCTCACGCGTGGCTATGCCCTTCAGAATTTATTTACAGTCGTGCTTTAGAATCTCTTCATCGCTGGAAAGGATACTAAATGCACAGCTCATCGCAAACCGTTCAACTCCTGGCCGCGATGGCGGCGGTCGCAATTCTCGCAGGCTGTTCGGGCGCTGCAACCCCGTCTCTCGCCCCAACCGAATCCTTCGCTGGCCACGCCGGAACGAAGGCCGGAGAGACTGCATTCATTTCCGACGCTAACAATCATGCGGTCTACATCGTCCGCCAGGGCCAGGTTGCCGCGACACTGGACGTCGATGGGCCCGCGGGCTTGGCGGTGGACGCTTCGCATAACCTCTACGTCGCAAACGTCGCGGGATCGAATATTCTCGTGTACGCCCCTCCCTACAACGGAACGCCCACAACGCTCACGGACCCGGGGTTCCGACCCAACGGCGTGGCAGTTGACGCCAAGGGTAATGTCGCCGTTACGAGCTATGAATCGAACAGCTACGGGTTCGGCAGCATCGCTTTCTATGCCAAAGGAGCGACGAGCCCAACAAAGGTGATCCTTGCCGATTCCAAGTTCGCGGGAGACTACTACTGCGCATTTGATGCGAGCGGGAATCTATATCTCGATAGCAAGAACGGAAGCGGACCGTTCGAGGCCGGTGAAGTCGTCGGCGGAATCGCCGGCAAGGTGGTAAAGCCTTTGACGACCGCAAATCTCTTGCAAAATCCGGGCGGCGTGCAGGTTACTAAGAGCGGGCAGATCGCGATCTTGGACCAGAGCAACGGCAGTGGAAGCCCTACGATTTACACGTATGGCCCTCCGAGCCACGGTTCTCTCGGAAAACCCGTAGCGACGACGCCGCTATCTTCAGCCAATGACGCCGTTGCCTTCGCGTTTGAAGGCCGAGACGACCACTTCGTGCTTACGGCGGACACGTTTTCTGCGCTGCCCGGGACGAAGCGCGTCGAGGGCGACCACGAGGACCAAATAGGTCAGACACAGCTGTTTAACTATCCCGGAGGGAGCATCGTTACGACGGTCAGGCTTCCATACAATACGGTGCTCGTCGGCGTGGCGCTCAATCCGCCAGAAAGTCCGTAGAGCCTAGCGGACCAGAAGAGCCGATCCGGGTTGAAGGAGGGCGCTCCTGAATTCGGGCCGCCCTCTGTTGCTTGAGATGGTGGGCCGTCCAGGGATCGAACCTGGGACCTCATGCTTATCAAGCACGTCGGGATCGAGCTCAGAAGGCGTTTACTGAGGGAAGCTTTCGTCCATTGTGTCTCCTGAGTCTCCTGAGTTCCGGTGCGGTTGCTACACGGTTGCTACACGGGGAGCCTTAGTGGGCAATTCGGTCAAGGGAAGGTCGTAGCAAACGCGCGTCCACAATGGCTGACTCACAGGTCATCCGGCGTCAGGTCGTGAGGAGGGGCAAGGGACCGCCGCGCAAGCGTCTGTCAAATGGACCGCGAATGGTGGTTTCCAAATGGCGGTCAACGACGTGGAAGCGGCGTTCAGAGCACGGATGCGAGCGCTCGCGAAGAAGGGCGATGCCGTCACCGAACAGCGACACGGCAGCGATCCCGCATATTACCGCGACATCGGCCGACTTGGCGGCATCGCCTCGGTCGCCGCGCGCAAGAAGCGCATCCTCGCAGAACTTGAGGGCCGAGCTTGCCAACCGGTAGCGGTGACCACAGCGTCATCGGCATAGTCGCCGCCGCAGATTCAGAGGCATCTCACGCTCGCCGACATCTTTGGTGTTGATGAGACGCTCCGGCAGCGTGCAGAGGGCTCTTAGGAGCAGCCGAAACAACCGGAGTGCGACTTACGACACGTTGGCCTGGCGCGCGCGCGCGCAATCACCATCTCGGCTGCCGGGTCGAGCGCGAGGTAACGGTGATTACATCGCTTTTGTCGATCGGCCTTGAAGCGGCGCGACGCGTCGCGCAAAGCGCCACCCTCGGCTGCGCGACGGAGTCTAACGCGACTCGCCGGCCCGGTACGCGGCCGGAAAAAAATTCCGAACCGATTTTCTAGCGGTTAGCGCCACGCGCTAAGCTGGATGCAAGTTACGCCCTACGAATCGACGAGGGTAATGCAAAAACGGCCCCGCGATCACGAAGCCGTTGAACGCAGAACTGCCGCGCTTACTTAGCGGCTATGCCAAGAAATGACAACCTGGCCGTTCCCCGGCGCAGCCGCGCCAATCTTGTCGGTGACGCTCGTCGCGCCTTTCTCGACGTAAGACGAACCCCCACCGCCGCCGCCGCCAGGCGTCGCTTCCGAGTCGGACCGGCCGCACATTCCGCAGCCGCCACCACCGCCGCCACCACCGTAATATCCGCCGCCACCGCCGCCGCCCGAATCTTCCTCACAAGCTCCACCGGCTTGGCCGCCAACGCCGAGCCGGCCGTTGTACCCCCTTCCACCTGGACAGTACGGGCCGTGGTCTGTACCGCCTT
>JBEKRW010000316.1:0-2864 GCA_049517595.1 Candidatus Cybelea sp.
CATCAAGATCTTATCCGCGGCGGCACGGCAATCGATTCGACCGAGAGCCTGATCGACGATCTTCCGAATACCGACGAGCGCTGGGGTTGCGATTCGCCCAGCTCGACCGCGACGTCGCTCATCACGACCCAGCTTCAGTTTGAAAAGCACGCCGGGCCATTCCCATGCACCGTTGATTTCCCGTCGTCGGGAAGCGGCTACTCGACGCTGCGGGATCTGTTCGATGGTGCATCGCCCGCGATCTCCTGGAAATACTACGCGCCGGCGCTCGGCGACCGCGGTGCGATTTGGAGCGCGTTCGACGTCATCTATCCCGTTCGTTACGGCCCCGAATGGGCGGCCAACGTTATTTCGCCGCAGACGACCATTCTAACCGACATCTCCGGCGGCAACTTGGCGCAAATGTCCTGGGTCGTCGCCGACAACGTCGATTCCGACCATCCCGGCAGTGGCTCCGACCGCGGCCCGTCGTGGGTCACCAGCATCGTCAACGCAGTCGGCGAAAGCCAATATTGGAGTTCGACGGCAGTCATCGTCGTGTGGGACGATTGGGGCGGCTTCTACGATCCCGTCGCGCCGCCGCTGCCGCGCGACAATCAGGGCGGTCCGGGCTTTCGCGTGCCGATGCTCGTGATCTCGCCGTACACGAGGTTGAACCAATCCAGTCAGCCGGGATATATCTCCAAGGAGCGTTACTCGTTCGGCAGCATCGTCCGTTTCGTCGAGGACACGTTCGGTCTCGGACGGCTTGGAACGACCGACGAGACGACCAACAGCATCGGGCCCGAAAGCGGGAGCCAAGGCGGCGACATGTTTAACTTCAGCCAGTCGCCGCGCCAGTTTCAAACGATCGGCTCGAAGTATCCGCGGTCGTCCTTTCTGCACGAAAAGCCCTCGAATCGGCCGGTCGACACGGAATAAGGGCGGTGAGCCGTTAACGGAGCCGCAACGCCCCATTAGAATTTCCCCGGGCCTACAGAAGTCTGCGACCCGGCGCACCGATGGTAAGATAAAGGGCTTATCTCTTTGAGGGCTTTCCATTGAACGTGCGACTCTTCATACCACTCACATGCGCCGCGGCTTTAGGCCTGGCGGCTTGCAGCGGTACCAGCTCCGGTGCGCCGGAAGTCTTGCGGCAGATTTCGGGGACTAGCGGTCAGAGTTCGTCGTGGATGCTGCGCGAGGCCGCGACCGAAAACTTGCTCTACGTTTCGGACATCGGCACCAACGAAGTGGACGTCTACCCGTATCCATCGGGGTCGCTCGTCGGTAAACTCACCGGTTTTGGATCGGTCGCGGGCCTGTGCGCCAACAAGACCGGCGACGTTTTCGTCGTCGACGAAGCCGGGCCGGTCCAAGTTTTCGCACACGGCGGCACGAGCCCGCTTCGCAAGCTGACGGCTTCAGGCGCTCCTTACGGTTGCGCCATCGATCCGACGACCGGCAACCTCGCACTGACGAATCTCTCGTCTTACCTTTACGGCACGATTGCCATTTATCCCAAAGCAAACGGCAGGCCCAAGGAGTACCCGGATGCAAGCGTCGATTCAACCTTCTTTTGCGCCTACGATACTCACGGCAATCTCTTCGTGGACGGCTGGAATAGGTCGGCCGATCCGATTCTCTTGAAGCTTGCGAAAAACGGCAAGCAGTTCGGGACGCCGTACAATCTTAACTCGAACGATAAGAACCCCACCGGCGTCCAATGGGACGGAAAATACGTCGCGGTCGGCAACCGCGGCTCCGGCGTCGTCTACCGCATCGATGGCTCGACCGGGAAGACGGTACAAACCATAACGCTCAAGAACGCGCCCAACGTCGAGCAGTTCTGGCTCGACGGCTCCACGCTGATCGGACCCAACTTCCAAGTCAACGGCAGCGTCGGATACTGGCACTACCCCGCCGGCGGCACCGCGACTAAAACGCTCTCCTCGTTCTCCGAACCCTTCGGCACAACCATCAGCCTCGCCAAACGATAGCGCCACCTCGAGGGCTTGTCACACCGAGCGACTCGCAGTCTCATTCTGAGCGACTCCCAGTGTCACCCTGAGCGACTCCCAGTGTCATCCTGAGCGTAGTCGAAGGATGACGAAGCGTATCTAGAATCAGGGGCCAATCGTAGTGTACGTTATCGCGATGATGCCCTTTTTCTGCGTAATTTTCTTAAGGAGCTTCTTCGAACCGCCTTCATACGCAGAGATGGTGTTATCGTTGTAATTCGTAACGTAGTATTGACCCGATGCGTCGACCGCAACCTGCGGAAACGCCCGCGTCGGCAGAACAAACGAAAGTCCGTCGGTAGGGCACGATGCGCCCGGATTGTAATCGAGAAGCACGCCGTGGTCGCTCGGGTTTTGATTTCCGATGTAAATCCTTCCCTTAGAATCAACCGCGATTGAGAGACCGTCGCCGGCAAAGACGGGGCTGTCGCTCGTCGCTGTGTACAGGTGCTGCACGAGCTTTCCCTTTGAAAAACGCTCCGCTTGCTCGAAGCGTACGATGGTACCCGAGGGATCCGGAACGCACGACTTCTTGTTCGGAAAATAGACCTGCGTCGGATCCGGGCCGTGAACGCTCCAGACGTCGCCGTTGGCGTCAACGATCATCTGATAGACGTAGCCGCTGCTGCCCGTCGGATAGGCGACGACGCCCTTAGTCGATCCGGTGCGAAAATACGTGACGCCGCCTTCGTCGTCGCCGACGTAGAGGTTACCTTTGGGATCTACTGCGGCGTAGGTCGGGTTGATCGTACCGCTCTTAAGACCGAGATTCCCACCAGTGTATTGCGCAATGGGTTTCTTCGTCTTGCCCGTCACTTTCTTGGGCGAGTATTCAAGCACATTGCTCGAGCAATATTGCACGGC
>JBEKRW010000317.1:0-2859 GCA_049517595.1 Candidatus Cybelea sp.
TTCGCTTCATAAATCTGCCCTTCTGACCTCGCCCGCCAGTGTCATCCTGAGCTTGTCGAAGGATGAATGACCAGGAAGCCCCTTCCGGCCGCGGAAGCGCATTAATCTGCCGTATGATCACCGTCGGGACGCTTTCGCACCTACCGCTTTTTGAATCCGCGCGCGACGAGGCGCTCGCAAAGATCGTTTCACGCAGCGCCGACGTTCGTGCGAACGCCGGCGATTGGATTGTGCTCGAAGGCGAAGCCGCAGCCTTCTACGTCGTCGTCGAAGGCCGATGCGAGATCGTCAAGACGATCGCCGGTGCCGAACACATCGTCGACGTCGTCGAGCCGGGCGGCTTCTTCGGCGAGGTGCCGCTGCTGCTCGGATCGGGCTTTCTCGCCGGCGTACGCGCGGCTGCGCCGTCGCGTTTGATGCGGCTCGAAGCGATCGACTTTCACGAACTGGTCGCAACCTGCCCGAACGCAAACAGCCAGATCCTCGCTTCGATGGCGCGGCGCGTTACCGGCTTGCAGAACGCATCGATCGCGACGCCGCTCGTCAGCGTAACGGTGCTCGGCCATCGGGACAACTTAGCCGGTTACAAGCTGCGAGACTTTCTCGCGCGTAATAAGATTGGCTTTCGCTGGCTCGAGCCCAACGACACCGCGGCAATCCAGGCCGCGAACGTGCCGCAGGAGCTGCTAAGCAATACCAACTATCCTGCGGTACTTTTTGCGGATGGCTCGTATTTGATCGAGCCCGCCTACCCGGATCTCGCGCAACGCCTTGGGCTGCAAACGGCGCCGCATGAAACGACGTACGATGTCGCGATCGTGGGCGCGGGGCCCGCCGGCTTGGCGGCGGCCGTGTACGGTGCGTCGGAGGGGCTGCGGACCGTACTCATCGAGTGCCGCGCACCCGGCGGCCAGGCCGGTTCGTCGTCGCGAATCGAAAACTATCTCGGCTTTCCTGCGGGCATCTCGGGCGAGGATCTTGCCTCGCGTGCCTTCCATCAGGCGAAGCGATTCGGCGCGGAGATTATCGTCTCGCGGCAAGCGACCAGCATCGAACCGCGCAACGGATCGGCGACCACGCACGCGATCGTGCTCGATTGCGGAAGCCGCGTGCAAACCAAGGCGATCGTTTTGGCTAACGGCGTGGAGTGGCGGCGGCTTTCGCTTCCCGGTTCCGACGAGCTGCTCGGGCGCGGCGTCTACTACGGCGCCTCGCGCAGCGAGGCACTGGAATCGCTCGACAAGGACGTCTTTCTCATCGGCGGCGGAAACTCGGCCGGACAGGCCGCGATGCTCTTCTCGGGCTACGCGCGCAGCGTGACCATCATGGTGCGCGGAGAGAAGCTCGCGGCAAGCATGTCCCAATACCTCATCGACGAGCTGAAAAAGAAAGAGAACGTTCACGTCGAGTACGTCTGCGAGTGCGTCAGCGTTAGCGGCGCCGACTATCTCGAATCGATCGACGTCGAGTATAAGACGGGCAAGCGGAAGACGTTTCCCGCCCACATGCTCTTCATCTTCATCGGTTCCGAGCCCGAGACGAAGTGGCTGCCAAAGGCACTGATTCGCGACGCACAGGATTTTGTTTGCACGGGGCGCGACGTCCTCGACCTCAAACCCGAAGGCGCGACGTGGGCGCGCGATCCGTATCTGCTCGAGACCAGCATTCCCGGAATCTTTGCGGCAGGCGACGTTCGCCACGGCTCGATGAAACGCGTCGCCTCGAGCGTCGGCGAGGGAAGCATGGCAATCGCCCTCGTCCACCAGTATATCGCCGAACTCGGCTAGTCGTCGCCGTCCATCCGGAGCCACCTGGAACGCGAGTCGCGCGTGCGTTTGCGCGCCAGAACGCTGCAAGAGTTATACTTCGGCACGTCGATCTTCTCAAACGGCTGCGCGTTGGGCTGGAAGAAGTCGCTGAGGTTGTTAAGGTAATCCGAGGCGTCGGTGGCGTCGAGCGATTTGAGCCGAAGGAGTTTCTCGGTGTATTTGAGCAGCGTCCCAAACTCGATTTCGGTGTGAGCGACGTGGTTGCGCCGCACGTACGGAGAGACGACGAGGAGCGGCACGCGGAATCCGGGGCCCTCTTGATCTCGCACCACATATGGCGGCACGTGGTCGTAGAATCCGCCCCAATCGTCCCAGAAAATGAAGATTACCGTGGAGTTCCAGTACTTGCTCTCGCCGATCGCGTCCACGAGGCTTGCGACCCACGACGGCCCGCACCAACCAAACGGCACTCCGGGGTGGTCCGACGATGCCAGGCCGGGCAGGATCCAAGTGACGTTGGCAAGCTCGCGATGCGAGTCTTTAATGTCGTCGAGGAAGGTGTACTCCGGCATCCGGAAGTTTGCGGTGTCGACCGACGTCGCTTTGGCGCCCTCGCTCTCGTGGCACTTCGCCATGTCCGGTTTCTTCGGCCAAAGGTCGCTGTAACGCACCGGCGCGTTGACGTCGAGTCCGTTGATGGTCGCGCAGAGCGAATGGGCGTAGAGGCGCCACGTTAGCCCGGCTTCGCCGACACGGTTGGCAAGCGACGGATACCTCACGCGGCGGGGCCCCAACTGACCGAAGCACGGGAACGGTCCCGTCGCCTTGGGCGACTCCTCACCGGTAACCGGATCGAGGTGGAATGTCGTCGTTCCCGCTGGTGAATCGCAGCCCCACGGCGTGAACGCGCAATAGTCGTAGTGACTGTCGCAATAGCTCGAATCTTTGTTGAAGTCCGGAGAGTCGACGACGTTGTTGGACTGCGCCGAGAAGATATACTGATGCGCCGTGTACGACTCGCTGTTGTGCCCCATGAAAAAGTGGTCGCCTAATGCATACTTCCGCGCGATATCCCAATAGGGCTTGGTCT
>JBEKRW010000318.1:0-2843 GCA_049517595.1 Candidatus Cybelea sp.
TGTCTTCGACGTATCTCAGGATGCTGCCAAACTCGTATTGGGTATGCGAGATATAACCGGCCTGACTCGACTTGCCGAGCTTTGCGTATGGCGAAACCACGATCATCGGTACGCGGAATCCTAGGCCGCCCTGATCGTCGCGGCATTGCGACTTGGAGAGGCACGGGGGAGCGGCGTTATCGTATAAGCCACCCCAGTCGTCCCAGAGAATGACGATTGCCGTCGAGTTCCAGTACGAGCTTTGCCCGACGGCATTGACGACGCTGGCGACCCAGGCGGGGCCATCGTCGACCGTTCCGTCTCCGATATGATCGGAGTTTTTATCCTCGGGAATCACCCAAGAAACGGCTGGTAGCGAGTTGCCGGAGATATCGCTGAAGATATTGGTCTCCGGCATCGAGACGTTCGTGCCCCACTCCTTGCCGTAGCGGACCGGATAGATCACATCGAAGGCGTTGAGTAGTGCGCCGGCGCAGCCCTTGCACCGCTGGCTGCCGGGACAGTCGTCCCCCGACGGCGACCCAACGAAGCAAGGGGTGTAATACTTCCAGCTTACGTTCGCAGCGTCGAGCAGATCGCGCAGCGTTTCGTAGCTCGAACTTCCGTCCGGAAATTCGTCGGAACACGGCTCTGGACCGGCATCCTCTTCCCACTTGAGGGCGGTCGTAATTAAGTCCGTTTCGCTGTTAGAGTTTCCGTCGCAGCCCCATGGCTCTTGGGTGGGCGTGTCGATCATGCTGGCGGCGCTGCCGTAGGGACCATCAAGCGCCGTACCGCCGCGGATCAGATCTTGATGCGCCGAGAAGCTTCCACTGCCTTGCGTCTGAAACATAGCGTCGGCGAGCACGTACTGTTCGGCCATATCCCAATAAGGCGCGATCGCGGTGGGGTTAACGTACTGGTATGGGTAAAGGCTCGGCAAGCCTGGCCCTCCGGTCCAGTTGCGTTGGCAAGCGCCTTCGGGTTCGTAGTTGAACCCGTCCATCTTTCCGCCGTCATAAGCTTGGATGAACGCGTAGTAACAATGGCCGACGTCGTGGTTTTTTGTTGGGATGAGCCCCTGTTCTTTGAGCTTAATCGTCTTCTCAACCCATTTGGTGCCCTTTTTAACCTTCTCTTTGCCGGACTTGGTGCTGTTGGTGCCGGGAAATCCCGCGAAGAAATTATTGAAGCTGCGGTTCTCTTGAACGATGATCACGACGTGTTGAATCGGGGAGCTTCCGGAGTGCCGGTGGAGCGCGAGGCTATTTACAAGCTGCGGGGTGGCGCCGGCGCCGCCGCACGCCGCTAGAGCAGTCGCCGTCACGCCGGCAAGAATTACATGCCGGCCAAAATCTAGTACTCGCATCGAGCTCCTCCTAAGACCACGAAGCGCCGCTTTCGACACCGGGGGCCTTCCATCCTAAGCGCCGCAAGCGGGCAGCCGGTTGCGGAACGCGCTTTTTGGGGTAACCTGCAGCATGCCTTTGATCGAAATCGTCCTAGTGCTGGTCGTCGTTGGGGTGTTGCTCTGGCTCGTGAACAACTACATCCCGATGGCCGGCCCCATAAAATCGCTGCTCAATGCCGTCGTCGTCATCGTGATGGTAATCTGGGTCCTCAAAGTTTTTGGCCTCTGGCACTACGTCACGCACATTCGCGCCGGGTAGGCTTCACTTGCCGGGTATTGGGGCCCGGGGGGGGGAATCCAATCGAATGAAGTTTGGTTTCGTTTTTTCCAGCGCGATCGTCGCGGGCGCGCTCTTTGCCGCGTCGTCGCCCTTTGCGGCGGCGGCGCCGAGCGGCTTAGCCTGGGATTCGGTATCGAAGCTAGCGATGAACACCGACCCGTCAACGCTGCAGCCGGGGTCGTTCGACGACGACTATTCGGCGGCGGCGGCCGCGCAACCGCCGGCTCCGGGAGGAGGCGGGCTCTTCGGCCAGTTCAAGCAGAGCATCGCCAATGCCCAGAGTGCGGCCCAGATGATGCAGACCGGGATGGCCCAGAAACACTATGTGGCCGGCTCGAAAGAGCGCACCGATTTGGTTGCGATGCAAACCGCAACCATTACCGACTGCGTGGCGCGTACGATCACGACGCTCAATCTGCGAAACAAGACCTATCGCGTCGTCTCGATGGACCAGCCAACGGCCGCCTCCACGGGAGGCGGCGGCAGCGGCGGATCCGCGCCGAAGGATGACGGCACGAAGGTTGCAATCACCGTGGCTAATACTGCGCTGGGCGCGCTTGCGGTCGGAGGCGAGCAGACCAAGGGGTACCGGTCCCAAACGACCATCACCGAGACGAAGCCGACGGGCGAGTCACATACGCAAGACATAAACGTGGTCGGATATTACACGGCTTTCACGCAGCCGTTTCCGCGCTGCTCCGGCTCCAGGCCGTGGTCGGGCGACTCGATGTCGCCGGGGCAGGGCATGGCGATGATGGCCGCCGCCTCGAAAGTGATGCGCGAGCTGGCCGTCGCCGGCGTCGACAAACGCTTTAGCCTCACGCAAAGCGGGCCGATGCTGCCGTTCGGGAACTTTTCGATGTACCAAGCGGTCACGTTTGCCGCGAAGAACGGTCAGGGCGCAGCACTCGTCACCGAGCGCGGGCACGTTCACCCGGTGGATGCAAACGATCCGGTTTTCAGCGTTCCCAGCGACTTCACGCAAGAACGATAGACGTCGGGGTCACTCAGGGGTTAACTCGAAAGATCGTTCCGATTCCGCTGCTGCCGCCCAGCGAAGCGGTCCCGTAAAGCGCGTGGTTCGCAAAGACTAGCGTGCCCCAGGGGTGCGCTCCATCCGAACCGCCGGTGAAACTGTGGAGCACGCGCTCCTTGCCCGAGAGATCCATTTTA
>JBEKRW010000319.1:0-2843 GCA_049517595.1 Candidatus Cybelea sp.
ACGTCGGGCTTGGTATACACGTGGTGGTCGTTATAGAGAATCGGAATCTGCCCCGACGGAGGCGAACCGAAGTCTGCTGCGGTGCTCGTCTGCGCCACTGGTGTTGCCTGCGTTTCCGCCAGTGCGTATGACGTGCTCGTCAGAACGATTGCCGCCGCCAAAAGGCCAAGGCCAAGGCCAACGTGAGGACGTAACACGATTGGAGATTCTCCTATTAGGTAAGCGAGGTAAGCGTGTAAAGTAGAGTCTAGCGGCTGTTTGTTAAGGTTAGCTTAAGTAGGATTGTTACAACCTTATCCATATCGGCCGGTTATGTAGTCCTCGGTCCGCTTGTCTTTCGGCTTGGTAAAGATCGTCGCGGTCGTATCGGTTTCGAGCAGTTCTCCCATCAAGAAGAAGGCGGTGTTGTCGCTAATGCGCGCTGCCTGCTGCATCGAATGCGTCACGATGACCACCGTATATTCCTTTTTCAAGGCTTCGATGAGGTCTTCGATCTTGCTCGTGGCGATGGGGTCGAGGGCGGAGGCCGGCTCGTCCATCAGAATCACTTCGGGGTCTACACCCAAGCATCGGGCAATGCAGAGACGCTGCTGCTGGCCCCCCGACAGCGCCATCGCCGAGCGGTCGAGACGGTCCTTGACCTCGTCCCATAGCGCAGCCCGGCGAAGGCTGCGCTCGCAGATATCCATCAGCGTCTCTTTGTTGGTCTCTCCGTGAATGCGCGGCCCGTACACGACGTTATCGAAGATCGACTTTGGGAACGGGTTAGGTCGCTGAAAAACCATCCCGATGCGGTAGCGAATCGTGACGGGGTCGATCTCCGGAGCGTAGATGTTCCGATTATCGAGCAACACCCGCCCCTCGACGCGCGCGCCCGGCGTCAAGTCGTGCATCCGGTTGAGCGCGCGGATGAAAGTCGACTTGCCGCACCCCGACGGGCCAATCAATGCCATCACCTGGTTTACCGGCACGGCCAGCGATGCGTTTTTGATCGCTTGGAACGCCCCGTAGTAAACGTCCAGGCTCTCGACGCTGAGCTTCGTTCCGGTAGACGTTACGGCCGGCTCGGCAGTACTGGCGAACATCGCGTGGGCTTGTTCGTCGCCCGCGGAGACGGGAACCTCTAACGCTTGATGCGCATGATCGGCAAGCGGATGGTAAACGCCGTGCCGCGCCCGAGCATGGATTCCGCCGAAATTGCGCCACCGTGGGCGTCGACGATTCCCTTGACGATGGCCAGCCCCAGGCCTGCGCCGCCGGTGCCGCGGTTTCGCGACCGGTCCACCACATAGAAACGCTCGAAGATATGGGGAAGGTCGCGATACGGAATCCCCTCGCCGGTGTCGCGCACCCGCAGTACCGCGTCGCTGTCGCGCGCGTCGATCTCGACGCGAATCCGCCCCCCCTGCGCGGTATGCCGCAGCGCGTTGTCGATCAGATTAACGAAGACTTGCGACAAGCGGTCGGGATCGGCTTCGACGCGAACCGGGCGCAGCGCCGCCAGTTCGAGCGAAATGCCCTTGTTCGACGCATGTTGCTCAAAGGAGGACACGATCGGGCGGGCGACCTCTTCCAAATCGACGTCGCGCAGTGCGAGCTTCAACTGCCCCGACTCGGCACGCGCCTGTTCGAGCAACTGTCCGACGAGCGCCGTAAGCCGGTCGACCTGTGCCAGAGCCTGCGGCACGAAGAGTTCGCGCGCCTCCGATTCGGGCGCCTCAAGCACCGTCTCCAACATCAACTTGATCGAGGAGAGCGGCGTTCGCAACTCGTGCGAGACGTTGGAGAGAAACTCTTTGCGCGCACGATCGAGCCGGGCGAGAGCCGTCTGATCGTCGGAGATGACCACCACGCGGCTGGATCCCTGATTCTCGTCGGTCAACGGATAGACCGAAACGCGATAGGTTCTAGCAACCCGGGCTCGGGTGAGCATCAGTGGGGCGACCGAACCTTCACCCCGCAGCGCGTCGGCGATTCGCCGTTCCAATTCGACGTTGGGAACGACCTCGATGATGTGCAGTCCGATCGCGCGCTCTGGATCGAAACCAAATATCGCTCCTGCCGCGGCGTTGGAAAACTCCACGTGGCAGGCGCGGTTCACAATGATGACGCCGAGCGGCAAAGCTCGCACCAACGGCGCGAACGTGCCCACCCTCACCGGAAGCGCGGGAGACTCCGGCTGCTGCGGCGCGGCTACCGGCAGCAGCTCCTGACGCGTGGAGCGAAGTCGTCCGAGCGCCAGTCCGGCGACGATGCCGAGGGCCAACGCCGGCACCGCCCATTCCGCCGGCGTCAAGCTTTAAACATATAACCACGGCTGCGCACGGTGAGAATGTGGCGCGGCGCGCGTGAGTCTTCCTCGATCTTTTCGCGAAGCCAGCGAATGTGAACGCTGACGGTTTGCTGTTCGCCCTCAAAATCGTAGCCCCAGACTTTGTCGAGCAGCGTTTGTCGCGTGACCACGCGTCCGTGATTCTCCATGAGCACGCGAAGCAGCCCGAACTCCTTGGGCGCCAGCGCCACGCCCTTTCCTCGAACCGTGAGCTGCTGGCGCGACGGGTCGAGAACGATCTCGCCGAGAGCGATCGCCTCGTCGTGTCCCGGCGCGACGGAGTTTTGGCGGCGCAGCCGCGCCTTCACGCGGGCGAGAAACTCGTGGAGGGCGAACGGCTTGGTAACGTAGTCGTCGGCGCCCAACTCGAGCGCCAACACCTTGTCAATCTCCTGATCCTTCGCGGTCAGCATGATGATCGGCACGGGGCTAAACTTGCGAATCTCCTTGCAAGCTTCGACCCCGTCGAGCACCGGCAGCATGATGTCGAGCACGATCAGATCCGGCTGCT
>JBEKRW010000320.1:0-4937 GCA_049517595.1 Candidatus Cybelea sp.
CGAATCGTTCGATCGGATCTATTCAAGCCGACTCGCGCGGGCAGCGGAGACGGCGCGCGTGCTGGGCAAGTCGAGCGGCGCCGAAGTTGCAATTGACGACCGTCTGCAAGAGTTCGACTTTGGGCTCTGGGAAGGGCGGACGTGGGACGAAATTGTTGCAGCCTATCCGCACCTCGCCGGCTTCGGCCCCACAGCGGCCAAGCTGTACGCACCTGAAGGAGGCGAATCGTTCACGCAGGTCTGCGGGCGTGCCAAGTCGTTTCTCGACGAGCTTTCAGGGCAAGATTTCGCTGCGGCGGCCATCGTTACGCACGCGGGCGTGCTGCACGCCATCTTCGCGGTGCTGGGCCTACCCGCGCCGGAGCGCTTTGCGCCGGCAAGCATAACGCGAATCGCACTTGAGCGGGTCGATGGCGCGGCTTGATCGCCGTTGGGCCGCGACCTTCTGCGCCTGCGTACTGTTGGCGGCGACGGCGGCCCCTGCCAAGCCGCACCGGCACACGGTCGTCGGCCACTTCATGGTCCCCAAACAGAAAACGCGACGTTCTCCGAACTACAGTGCAAACGTCATCACGAATCCCGGCTTCGAAAGCGGCAATATTGACGGCGGCTGGCATCAGTGCGGTGACATGCGCGCCTACGTGACGCGCGTGCATCCGTTCGCCGGCTCTTACGACGAGTATTCGGGAACCGCAAACGGTCGCAGCGAACCCATGCGAAACTCCGGCGTCTGCCAGGAGATAACGATTCCCCCAGACGGCGTGCTTACAGCGAAGCTCTATCAGCTTTCCAACGAAACGGACACGACGTTTGCCTATCAGGAGGCCGATCTGCTCGATGGTCGTGGGAACGTTGTCGTGAATCTCTACACCTCCGTCAATGACAACCCTACCTGGGTTACCGGTACGTGGAATCTCGGGGCTTTTGCCGGACGCACCTACTGGCTGTATTTTGGGGTGCACGGTGACGGCTACGCCAAGCTTTCCACCCAGCAGTTCGTGGACGACGTGCGCCTGGCCGGGAGCGCTCCTTCCGGAGAGAAATAGGGAGTAGGAGCCCCACGCCGCGAATAGGACGAGCATGCAGTCGCGCAAGATGATGTGGATCGGTCTGGGAGTGGGCGTAGCGGGCCTGACCGCGGCTCTGGCCTACCTGGTCTACCGCTTGGCATCCACCGAGACGTGCGAGGATCCGACGACGCAGCGCATCCAACACCTGATCGACGAAGCGAATTCGTTGCTCAAGGCGCTTGACGAGCAGCGACACAGCGCCTAGCAGCTCCTTCGACTCCGCTCAGGATGACAAGAGCCTAAGGCCGCGCGCCGAACTCGAGATCGAATTTACTGATGTTCTGGCAAACGGGCAAGGCGTCGGCCGAGCGTCCGGCATCGTCGTTTTTTGTTTTGGCCCACTCCCCGGCGAGCGGGCTCGCGTTCGCATCGAGACGGTCAAGCAGCGCTACGCGGTCGCCGAGATGCTCGAGTTGCTGGTCGAGTCGCGCGAGCGAGCGCGGCCTTTCTGCCCGGTCTTCGGAGCGTGCGGTGGATGCCAGCTCCAGCACCTTGCCTACGGAGCACAGTTAAGGTGGAAGCGCGACGTCGTGCGCAACGCGCTGATCCGCATCGGCGGCCTTACCGAAGTCGAGGTGCGCGAAACGATCGGCATGAACGAGCCGCGCGCCTACCGGAACAAGATGGGCGTCGTCGTCGACCACAGCTCAAAGCCGCCGGCGCTGGGTTTTTACCGGCAGCGCTCCCACCACGTCGTTCCGATCGATGCCTGCCCGATCGTTACGCCGCAGCTGGACGCGGTTCTGGGCGCCTTGGTCGAGCAACGCGGCGATTCGACATTTGCGACGATGCTCCGCGGCGCGCGTCATCTCGTAGCACGCGTTGCGCGGGCTACCGGGCAGGTCGTGCTAACGGTGACGACGACCGCCGCGCTCGTCGACGCAAAAGGCATTGCGCGGTCGTTCCGCCGGGGGTTGCCCGCGGTGGTGGGCGTCGGCAACTCCTATGGTCCCGCCAGCGAGAACGCCATCCTTGGGCGCCACTATCAGTTGCTCGACGGCGAGGGTGAGATCGAAGAGTCCGTCGGCGGCCTGCGGTATCGCATCTCGGCCGCGTCGTTCTTCCAAATCAATGTCGAGATACTGGAGCGGATATTCAACCTCATCGAACCGTAACCGCCACGCGATCGCCGAAGCGGAGGCAAACGCGCGCCTCAATGAGTTAGAGGGCCGCGCCCGCTTTGAAGCCGGGCGAGTCGAGCAGATGGTCGGCGTTCCGAAGGTGGCACGCACGTTGGAAGAGGCCGGCGTCGTCTTCCTCGACCCGCCGCGGAAGGGTTGCGAGGAGGTCGTCCTGAGCGCAATCGCGCGGGCTCAAGTGCGGAACGTGTGGTACCTTTCGTGCGATGCGGCCACGCTTGCACGGGATTTAAAGTTCTTGGTATCCAAGGGCTATCGCCTCGGTGTTGTGCAGCCCTTCGACATGTTTCCACAAACCGGGCACGTTGAGACGCTGGTCCAGTTGGAGCATTTTGAGATTTGACACCCGACACGATTGATATCGGTTACGTTGCGAAGCTGGCGCGCATCGCGCTGAGCGACGACGAGATCGAACGTTTTTCAAAGGAGCTGGGTGAACTGCTCGGGCACGTTCGCGCGCTCGAAGCGCTCGACACCGCCAGCGTCCCAGCGACGGCGCAGGTCGTCGAATCGCGTAACGTCCTGCGCGAGGATGTCGAGCGGCCGTGCCTCGATCGCGAGGTCGTTCTCGAGGGAGCTCCGCAACGTCAGGGCGGATTCTTTCGCGTGCCGCGCATCATCGCGCAATGACCGCCGCCGAAATCGCGCGCGAGGTAAGCGCCGGTCGCGTCAGCGCTGCCGAAGTTACGGCGGCGGCGCTCGCGCAGGTCGAAGCCGTTGAAGGCGATGTGGGGGCCTACCTCACGGTGCTCGGCGAGATGGCGCGCTCCCATGCCGTGCGCGTGGACGAGCGCATCGCGGCCGGCGAACGTCTCGCGCTCGCGGGCGTACCGATCGCGGTCAAGGACAACATGTGCCTTGAAGGCACGCGGACGACTTGCGGCAGCAAGATCTTGGAGAACTGGATCGCGCCCTATACCGCGACCGCCGTCGCGCGATTGCTCTCGGCCGGCGCCATTCCGATCGGGAAGGCCAACTGCGACGAGTTTGCGATGGGCAGCTCGTGCGAAAACTCGGCGTTGGGCGTCACGCGCAACCCCTACGACTTGAGCCGCGTCCCAGGCGGATCGAGTGGCGGTTCTGCCGCGGCGGTCGCTGCGTACGAGGCGGCAATCGGATTGGGAAGCGACACCGGCGGGTCGATTCGCGAGCCGGGCGCGTTCTGCAACTTGGTGGGATTCAAGCCGACGTATGGACGAGTTTCACGCTATGGGTTGATCGCGTTTGCTTCCAGCCTCGATCAGATCGGGCCGCTCGCGCGGACCGTCGAGGACGCCGCGCTGGCCTACGATATCATGGCGGGATTCGATCCCATGGACGCGACCTCGCTCGACCGGCCCGTAGAACGGACCGCGGACTCCTTGCGCACCGATCTCGCCGGCTTGCGGATCGGCCTCGTGCGCGAGTTCGACACCAAGGCGTTAGGCGAAGGTTCCGACGCGCTCTATCGCGAGGCGTATCGCGCTTTGGAGCGTCTTGGCGCCGAGCTCGTGGAAGTTTCGCTGCCCACCGCCGACTACGGACTAGCAACCTATTATTTGATTGCGCCGGCCGAGTGCTCGTCGAATCTCGCGCGTTTCGACGGCGTCCGGTATGGATTGCGGGTTGAGCGCGATGACGTTCGAGCGATGTACGACGAAACTCGCGCAGCCGGTTTCGGGCCTGAAGTCAAACGGCGCATCCTGATCGGGACGTACGCGCTTTCGAGCGGCTATTACGATGCCTATTACGTGCGCGCCCAAAAAGCGCGCACCTTGATCGCTCGCGATTTCGAGCGCGCCTTCGCGCAGTGCGACCTCATCGCGTGTCCGGCCGCGAGCTGCCCGGCTTTCGAGTTCAACGCCAAGAGCGATCCGTACAGCATGTATTTGATGGACTACTACACGATTCCGATGTCGCTGGCCGGGCTGCCGGCGCTCTCGGTGCCGTGCGGCTGGACGACGCCCGACGGAGGGCGGCTCCCCTTGCCGCTCGGCCTGCAGCTCTGCGCGCCACTTTTCGGCGAAAAGCTGTTGCTCGGCGCCGCCGCCGCGTACGAAGGGGCCACGAACCTGGCGCTCGCCCACGCTCCGCAGACCGGTGCGGTGCGCGCATGAATCGCGAGTACGAAGCCGTTATCGGGATCGAGTGTCACGTCGAGCTCAAGACGACGACGAAGATGTTCTGCGGCTGCCGCAACGAGTTCGGCGGCGAGCCCAACACCAAGACGTGTCCGGTGTGTCTGGGCATGCCCGGTGCGTTGCCGGTTCCCAACGCCAAAGCGATCGAGCAAATCGTCCGAACCGGTCTAGCGTTCGGCGCGGAGATTCCGGCCTTTTCGAAGTTCGATCGCAAGAACTACTTTTATCCCGACATGCCCAAGGACTACCAGATCTCGCAGTACGACATGCCGCTGACCGTCGGCGGCTTCGTAAGGTACTGGCTGGAGGACGGCACGATGAAGCAGTGCCGCCTGACGCGGATTCATCTGGAAGAGGACACCGGGAAATCCACCCATGCCGGTTCCGGTGACGGCCGCATCGCCGGCAGCTCCTATTCGCTGCTCGATTTCAATCGCGCGGGCGTTCCGCTGATGGAGTGCGTCTCGGAGCCGGAGTTGCACAGCGCGCGCGATGCCGTCGCCTACTTGGAATCGCTGCGCCGGACGCTGTTGGCCCTCGAGGTCAGCGACGTCAAAATGGAGGAAGGCTCGTTACGCTGCGATGCCAACGTCTCGATCCGTCCGATC
>JBEKRW010000321.1:0-2802 GCA_049517595.1 Candidatus Cybelea sp.
ACCCCGGCTCACAAAACGCGTCCGCGTAGACTGCGCCATGCGCGGCTGCTGCCGGAACTACTTGGTCTATGAGGTAATCGATAAACCCCGGCTCGCGCTCGATCTCGAACTCGGGCGGCAGCGCGTGCGCGCCCAGAAAGGTCGCTACCAGGCGCGGAACGTCCGGATCCGACTTATGCCGCGCGATGATGTCGAGCAGTGCCGTTTCGCCGGGTTTATGCAGCGCGTACCCCGTTTTGGTTTCGAGCGTCGTCGTGCCGTGCGCGAGCATCGTATGCAGCCTCGGCCGAACCGTGCCCTCGTAAAACGCTTCAGGGTCGAGCAGCGCCTGGCGCGTTTGCTCGATCGTGTACCGCATGCCGAGCGGCGGCGGCTCGCCGCGCGTTCGGGCGGCAAAATCCGGCTCGCGGTTTCCGGCGTAGAGCGGGTGTGCATGCGCATCGACAAAACCAGGGACGATTATGTAGTCGTGAGAGTTTAGTTCTTGCCACCCTTCGGCGGAGCCTGTCCTGAGCGAGCGAAGCGAGTCGAAGGGCTCAGGGTGACACAGGGAGGTGATGATGCCGTCCTCGATGAGCATGACGGCGTCGTCGATGCGTCCGAGCGCGTCGAAGTCGATATTACATTGTGGAGCGTCAGTGTCGCAGGTGATGACCGTCTTGGCGCGCACGATCAATCGTTTCGTCTCAGGCACGGCAGACTGCATCCGCCGCAGCGGCCCGCCCGCCCTTTAAGAGTCGATGCGCTCAGGACACGTGGGGACGATCAGAGACGCCAGTCGATGCCTTCTGCGTCGGCGGTTTCGATGGCGAGGTCGTAGCCGGCGTCCGCATGGCGTACGACGCCGAGCCCGGGGTCGGTTGTAAGCACGCAGGCAAGGCGCTCGCGCGCATCGTCGGTTCCATCGGCGACGACCACCATTCCGGCGTGCAGGCTGTAGCCGATACCGACGCCGCCGCCGTGATGAAAGCTCACCCAGTGCGCGCCCGCGGCCGTGTTGAGCAGCGCATTGAGAATCGGCCAGTCGGCGATCGCATCGCTTCCGTCCTTCATCGCCTCGGTCTCGCGATAGGGTGACGCGACGCTGCCGGTATCGAGATGGTCGCGTCCGATGACGATCGGCGCCTTGACGGCGCCCGAGGCAACGAGTTCGTTGAATGCCAGCCCGGCCGTCGCGCGGCGCCCGAAAGGCAGCCAGCAGATGCGAGCCGGCAACCCTTGGAAGGCGATGCGCTCGCGCGCCAAGCCTAACCAGCGCGTCAACGATGCATCGTCGCCGAACAGCTCGAGCAGCTTCGCATCGCAAACAGCGATGTCGTCGGGGTTGCCGGAGAGTGCCGCAAACCGAAATGGGCCCGAGCCGCGGCAGAAGAGCGGCCGAATGAACGCCGGAACGAAGCCCGGAAAATCGAAGGCGCGCTCGAATCCACCGCGCTGCGCTTGCGCTCGGATGTTGTTGCCATAGTCGAAGACGATCGCGCCGGCGTCGAGGTAGCGCACCATCGCGCGCACCTGTTCGGCGCAACTTTGAAGGGCCCGCCGTTGGTATTCGTCGGGATCGGTCCGGCGCAGTTCGGCGGCAGCGGCGAGTGAAAGCCCTGCGGGGACGTAGCCGTTGAGCAAGTCGTGCGCCGACGTTTGATCCGTTACCGCATCCGGGCGAAAACCGAGTTCGTAGAGCTGCGCGAACTCAACCGCGGCGTTGCCTTCGTATCCGATCGAGACGGCCTCGCCGGCATCGCGCGCCTGCTGCACTTGGAGCAGCGCGTCGTCGCGAGAGCCGGCGACGCGGTCGAGATATCGAAGCTCGCCCCGGCGCTCCAGACGAGCCCGATCGACGTCGACGACCAGGCAGATGCCGTCGTTCATCGTAACGGCCAACGGCTGCGCGCCGCCCATACCGCCGACTCCGGCCGTCAAGACGACCCGGCCGGTAAGCGAACCGCCGAAGTGGCGGCGTCCAAGCTCCGCAAACGTCTCGTAGGTTCCCTGGACGATTCCTTGCGTGCCGATGTAGATCCACGAGCCGGCAGTCATCTGGCCGTACATCGTAAGCCCTTGTGCTTCGAGCTCGCGAAAGACGCTCCAATCCGCCCACTTCGGAACGAGATTTGCATTGGCGATAAGCACGCGCGGCGCGCGAGCGTGCGTCCTAAAGACGGCGACGGGCTTGCCGCTCTGCACGATCAGCGTCTCGTCGTTACGCAGCCGGCGAAGCGCCCGAACGATCGCGTCGAAGGCTTCCCATGACCGGGCGGCACGGCCGTTTCCGCCGTAGACGACCAGATCATCAGGACGTTCGGCAACGTCGGGATCGAGATTGTTCATCAACATGCGCAACGCGGCTTCTTGCGGCCAACCCAGACAAGTTAGTTCCGCGCCGCGCGGCGCCCGAACCGCGCGAGAACCCGCGATAGCGCTCATGGGTCGCGGAATTCTTGGAGCCACGGACAAGACCTCTTGAGGGGCGCAGCGAATGACGGGCTCGCATGTGCGGGAGATGCCGCCCAAGATGGTCGCTCTTCGTTCTTGCGCTCATTATCGGATGCGTGGTCGCCGCTCCGCGTGCCTTCGCGGGAACGACCGGCTCGATTACGGGGACCGTCACTCGCGTAGGCGGGGGACCAATCGCCGGTGCTCGCGTCACGGCAACCAGCCCTTCGCAGACTCTAACGGCAACGACCGACGCGTCGGGCCGCTTTTCGATGCTCTCGCTGGCGCCCGACACCTACACGATTTCCGTCTCGAAAGACGGCTTCGAGCCTTCGACGACCACCGGCATCTCCGTCTTTGCCGACCAAG
>JBEKRW010000322.1:0-2794 GCA_049517595.1 Candidatus Cybelea sp.
GCTTCTTCTGGCGTTAGTGTCGCATCTTGCGCGCCCGCAATCATCACCATCGGCACGTCGAGGTCTTCGGCAATGTCGTCCGCGGACGATCGCAGCGCCATGCCGCGCAGCGCGGCCGCCGCCCCTCCCGGAGCATTCAGCATAGCGATCTCTCGCGCGCGCTCGACGACGGCGGGGCATTCCGCCGGCGTACTCGGCGCAAAGAGCCGCGGCAACATCGACTCGACGACCGGCACGATACTCTTCTCCCGCTCGACGCGATCGGCCAGTTCCCACCGCGCCTGCGCCTCTTTCGGCGAATCGGCCCGCAACCGGCTGGGGACCAATGCGAGCCGAGCCACTCGCTCGGTGAACATGCGCGCAAAGGCCAACGCGACGTAGCCGCCCATCGAATGACCGGCGATTGACGCGCGCTCGATGCCGAGCGAGTCGAGCAGCACCGCGACGTCGGCGGCGAGCGTTTCCATTAGGTACGGGCCTTCCGATTCGCTCGATTTTCCCGCACCGCGAAGGTCTGGACAGACGACGCATGCATCTTGCGCGAGCGCGTCTGCTTGCGCGTCCCAGATGCTTGCGGAGAACGGAAAGCCGTGGATCAAGACGACGGCGTTGACGTGTTGTCGTTGGTTTACGCGCGCGTCGATGCGTGTGCCGTCCTCGGCCAAAACTTGCATTGAAACCCGTAATACTGTATAAGGAGGGCAATACCCCTGGTCGCTTGGTGACCAGAGAAAGGATGATACTTACCAACGATGGCAGTTCGAAAGAGAGCCGCTCGTAAGGCAGTCGCTAAGAAAGCGGTTGTCGGAGCGTTGGTTCGTCGAGCCGTCCGCAAGGCGGTTCGCAAGAAAGTTGCACGCAAGGCCGTGCGTCGTAAAGTCGCTCGCAAGGCCGTGCGCCGCAAGGTTGCACGAAAGGCCGTGCGTCGTAAGGTTGCGCGCAAAGCAGTGCGAAAGAAAGTTCGGCGGAAAGTAGCCCGTAAGGCAGTCCGCAGAAAAGTCGCTCGCAAGGCCGTTCGCAAGAAAGTAGCGCGCAAGGTAGTCCGCAAAAAGGTAAGACGCAAGAAGGCTGGAGCCTAGCTCCGGTCTTTCTTAATTCCGCTCTGCGGAGTTAAAAAAGCGAGTCGCAGCGTTTGCGACTCGCTTTTTTTAGACGGTTCGTACGATTGGGGCGAACAGCCAGATTCCAAGGAACAGCGCGATACAAAGGGCGCCGGCCAGTGCGAAGGTCTCGCGAAGCCCGATGACCGAGCCGATCGCCCCATCCACCAGCGATCCCAGCGGCATCACGCCGATTGCGATCATCGTGTAAATCGAGAGCGCGCGTCCGCGCACGTCGTCGGGCGAAAGTATCTGGATCAGCGTGCTCGTCGCACCCATCATCGCCATGGTTCCCACACCGATTGCGAAGAGCACGCCGACCGCAAGCCTCAGCGACGGAACGAAAGCTAAAACGAGGACGCCCGCCGACATCAGCAACCCGGCTTGCAGCCAAAGCCGAGAGCGGCGCTCTCGCTGCGCGAAATACGCCGTGACGAGCGCCCCGCCGAATCCCCCGATGCCGATCGCCGAGACGGCCCATCCCAAACCGCGCGGGCCGGCGTGCAAGACGTTGACCGCAAAAGCGGCTATGAGTTGCGAGTACGGTCGCGTCAGGATCGCCGTGACGAACTGTGCCAGCACGATCCACCGCAGCACCGGGTGCGCAACGATGAACGAGATGCCTTGCTTCATCGCGTGCCACGTGGGTTCGGCCCGATGAGCCGATGGCGGCGACGGCTTCATAAGGATCACCGCGACAACGACCGCAAGCGTCGCGCCCGCGTTGAAGTAGAAGGCCCCCGCGACGCCGATCCAAACGATGAGCAAGCCCGCAAATGCCGGCCCTACGACGGCCGGCGCGTTAAACGCGATCGAGTTGAGCCCGACGGCGTTTCCGATGTACCGCCGGTCCACCAGCAAGGGAACCCAGCTCTGACGAGTCGGCGCGTCAAAGCCGTTGGCGCCCGAGTTCAGCGCCGAGATCAAGGCCAAGCCGAGCAAGTTGAGCGCGTGCGCCGATGCGAGCAGCGCGAGAATGAGCGCCGCGAGCGCCATCGTCGTATTCGTCACGAGCAAGACGCGGCGGCGGGGAAGCCGATCGGCAACGACCCCCGCAATCGGGGACAGCAAGAGCACCGGAATGGCGCGCGAGGCTCCCAAAATGCCGAGGTCGAGCGCCGCCTGGTGCGCCGAGCCCGCCATCCGCGCGACGAAAAACCCCATGGCGGTGAACTGCATCCAGGTTCCGAGGTTTGAAACCAGCAGTCCGATCCATAGCAGTCGATAGTCGCGATAGCGCAGCGCGGCAAGAATGCTCACGCGCAAGCTTGCACCGCGGCGACGATCGATGCCGCGCTTTGCGCCGCATCGAGCCGGGACGTATCGATGCAAAGATCGTAGTTTCGCGCATCCCCAAAGGTTAAGCCGTACCATTGCCGGACGTAGGCGACTCGGGCGCGATCCACACGGTCGATTTCGCCCTCCGCGAGATCCCGGCGCTCGTGCGTGCTTTCCATCACGTGCGCGATGCGCCAGTCGCGCGGAGCGTGCATAAAGACGCGCAGAACGTCCGGGCGGGCGCCGAGGATTGCAAACGCGCCGCGGCCTACGATAACGCAGTCGCCTTTAGCGGCGTACTGTCGCACCGCGGCCGCGACGGCCGCGACCAGCTCTTCATCTAAGGGTTCGGCCGCCGACGCCTGCGCCGTCTCGGGCGTCGCCCGTTCGAGGCTGTCCACCAGCCGTTCGCCCAG
>JBEKRW010000323.1:0-2791 GCA_049517595.1 Candidatus Cybelea sp.
TCCGCTTCGAACTGGGCGTCGCACGTGCGCACCACCAGCGGGTGCTTCGCAAAGTCGACGGCGGTGACGTCGACGTTTTCGATACGGGCGCCGAAGCGCTCGGCCTGTTCGCGAAAGCGGATCATCAAGTCCGGACCCATGATGCCTTCGGGAAAGCCGGGATAGTTTTCGACGTCGGTCGTGAGCATGAGCTGCCCGCCATAGAGCCCGCCCGCGAGGACGAGCGGCCGGAGATTCGCTCGCGCCGCATAGACGGCGGCGGTCAGTCCAGCCGGCCCCGAACCAATGATGATCACGCGTTCCATTACGGGTTTCTTCGACTCGCTTGGATGCATGCCCGGTTGCAGCCGGTTGGGCGCGAAGCGTCGAAGGTGCCGCCATGCCTACTACGTTGCCATTAGAAGACACCTTCGGCGACATCCTCAAGAAGGCGATGCGCGGCACCGGCGTCGGCAGCGCGCAACTCGCCGGTGGGACCGGTATTCTAGCAGAAACGATCGACCGGTGGGTCAAGGACGAGGGTGCCGCAACCGGCGAGGAGGCTCGCGCCGTCGCCGCCATCTTGCACCTCGACGGCGGAAAGCTCGCCGATAGCGCGGCTGCGCGATGGCACCCGCCGGCCATCGAGCGTCCCGACGTGCGCCGCCATCCCCAAGATCCACAGCCCAGCAACGGCTACGTCTTCTTTCTCGAAGAGGGGCGTCGCGCCGCGCTCGTCGATCCGGCGGGCATTCCGCAGAATCTGCTGCGAGTGCTGCGCGAGGGCGACTATCATCTGCAGTACGTGCTGATCACCCACAAGCACGCCGATCACTGCGATGCGACCGGCGACGTTGCTCGAGCCTTTCCGCAAGCGCAGATCGTGATGCACTCGCTCGACGTCCACGCGATCGGGCCGCTCGCGAAGAGCGCTCTGCTGCTACGCGATGGCGAAACCTTGCCATTCGGCGCCGATGCGTCGATTCGCATGCTTCACACGCCGGGCCATACCGACGGTTCCTCCTCGTTCCTCTTTCGGGGAGCACTCTTTTCGGGGGATACGCTTTTCGCGGCCAGTGTCGGCGGCGCGTACGGCGACAAGACCACCTACCGCGACATTCTCAACAGCGTGCGCAGTAAGTTCTTTACGCTCCCCGACGATACGGTCGTCATGCCCGGCCACGGTCCGCCAAGCACGATTGCGCTGGAGAAGCAACACAATCCGTTCTTCTAAACGGCAAGCGTGGTATTTGCTCCTCCTGCTTCCCTTCATCGGGTTGCTCTGGGTGCCGTTCTATGCCAGGCTCGAGCCCGCGCTTTTTGGGATTCCGTTCTTCTATTGGTACCAGATCGCGTGGATCGTGCTCGGCTCGCTACTCATCGGCGGGGTGCTGTTGCTCACACAAGGCCGGCGCGATGTTTAGGAGCAGCGCTTTCATCGTTTTCGCGATCGTCTTCGTTGGCGTGAGCGTGCTGGGGTTCGCGGCATCGCGTTGGGGCTCGGGCGACCCGAAGTCGCTAGAGGAGTGGGGGCTCGCCGGACGCGGCTTCGGTACTGTCGTGAGCTGGTTTCTGCTCGGAGGCGATCTCTATACAGCCTATACGTTCGTGGCGCTTCCCGCCTTTCTTTATGGAGCCGGCGCAATCGGATTCTTCGCCGTTCCGTACACGACGCTCGCCTTTATCTTCTTTTTCGTCGTCGTGACGCGTTTTTGGATCGTCGCGCGAAACCGCGGCTACGTGACGCTCGCGGATTTCATTCGCGATCGCTACGGCGACCGTCGCCTTGAGGTTGCCGTGGCCCTGACGTGCGTTGCCGCGGCGATGCCGTACGTCGCGCTGCAACTCGTCGGCATGCAGGCCGTCCTCGCGCGGTTTGGCGCCGGCTCGCCGCTCGTCGGGGGCTCTGCGCTCTTCGTCGCCTTCGCGATCGTCGCAGCCTATACGTACATGTGCGGCCTGCGCGGGCCAGCGTTGGTCGCGTTCGTCAAAGACACGCTGATGTACGTTACCATCGTGGCCGCAATGATTATCATCCCCGCCAAGCTCGGCGGGTGGGGACACATATTTAGCGCCGCGGGCATCGCCCTCAAGACGCACGTGCCACCCGGCGGCCTTCTCCTTCCGCCAAACATGTATTTTGCCTACGGCACGCTGGCGCTCGGTTCGGCCTGCACGCTTTTTATGTATCCGCATTCGATCACCAGCGCATTGAGTGCGAAAAGCAAGCGCGTCATTGCGCGCAATGCGGTATTCTTGCCGCTCTACTCGATCCTGCTGGCGCTGCTGGCGCTCATGGGTTACTGCGCGTTGGCCGCCGGCATCCATCTCGACGCCAAGCACACCAGCCTTGCGGTTCCACTCCTGCTTGAGGCGCTCTTCCCGGGTTGGCTCGCCGGCATCGCCTTTGCAGCAATCGTGACCGGCGCGCTGGTTCCGGCCGCGGTGATGGCGATCGGTTCGGCCAATCTGTTCGCCAGCAACGTGCTCGCCGAGTTCACGCAAGAGCGGCCTCCAGCCGAAACGCAGCACGCAAAACTTCTCTGCCTTGCGGTGCTCGCGGCGGCGCTGGTTCTCGTCCTTACGGTTCCCGTGCCGTTCGCGATCAACTTTCAACTGCTCGGCGGCGCTTGGATGTTGCAGATCTTCCCGGTGGCGGCGATGGGCCTCTACACGCGCTGGTTTTACCCGAATGCATTGCTGGCCGGCTGGGCCTGCGGAATCGTTTGCACGACCGCGATGGCGATTGCAACCGGCTTTAAATCGACGTTCGCACTCGGGCCAACCGGTTTGGTCGGATATATCGGTTTCT
>JBEKRW010000324.1:0-2784 GCA_049517595.1 Candidatus Cybelea sp.
ATCGCGACTTCGGGTAGGCGTAGGTGTTGCCGAAGAGCGCGCGCCGTGCCGCGTACGTAAGGAAGAGACGGTCGATGGCACGCGTGATGCCAACGTAGGCGAGACGGCGTTCCTCTTCGAGTTCGCTCGCCTCCGTAAGCGCGCGGCTGTGCGGGAAGACGCCTTCCTCCAAGCCAGTGAGGAAAACGCTCGAGAACTCCAGGCCCTTTGCGCTGTGCAGCGTCATCAACGTTACATAGGACGCATCTTCCTCGAGGGCATCCAGGTCGCTCACGAGCGCGATATTGGCAAGGAAACCCGCCAACGACGGCTCTTCGTCGACGGCTTCGTACTCGCGCGCCACGCCGACTAACTCCTGAAGGTTCTCCAAACGCGCGCGCGCGTCGTGCGTGTCTTCGCTTTGAAGCTCGCGCACGTATCCCGAATCTTCCATTACCGCGACCAGCAGGTCGGCGATCCGCATGCTCTTCGCACGTTCGCGCAAATCCCCAATCAGCTCCGCAAAACGTTCGAGCTCCTTGAGCTTCTTTGGAACCGCCGCGCGAAGCAGCTCGCCGTTGAAGACCGCCGCGCCTACCGAGACGCGCGACGCATTGGCCGACTGCACCAGTGCCGAGAGCGTCTGCTGCCCTATGCCGCGCCGCGGCACGTTGACGATTCGCTTGAACGCCAGCGCGTCGGACGAGTTCATGATGTAACGCAGGTACGCAACGATATCTTTAATCTCGGTGCGCGCGTAGAAACCGACGCCGCCGATGACGCGGTAGGGAATTCCCTCGGCGAGCAGCGCCTCTTCAAAGACTCGCGACTGCGCGTTGGTGCGATAGAGAACGACGAAATCGCGGTATGCCGCACCCTCGCGGACGAGGCTCTTCACCTTTTCGACGACGTAGCGAGCTTCGTCGCGCTCGGTCGCAGCGGGGTAAACAGTAATCGGATCGCCCTCGCCGCGCGAGGTAAACAGCCGCTTCGCGGCCCGCGAGCGGTTGTTGGCCACCAGCGTGTTGGCGGCTTCGAGAATCCGCCCGGAGCTGCGATAGTTTTCCTCTAGCTTAAAGACTGCCGCCCCTGGAAAATCTTCTTCGAAGCGCAAGATCATGCGGTAATCGCTGCCGCGCCACGAATAGATCGATTGATCGTCGTCGCCGACCACCGTGATGTTTCCGTGGTGAGCGGCCAAGAGCGCGACCAACCGGTACTGGGCGGCATTGACGTCCTGGTACTCGTCGACCAAAACGTATTCGAACTTGTGCTGATACTTCTCGCGCACGGTCTTGTCGCGCTCGAGCAGATCGATCGCGCGCACGATGAGGTCGTCGAAGTCGAGCGAGTTGGACTCGTTGAGCCGCCGCTGGTACTCCGTGTAAACGTTGGCTAGGCGCTCGCCCAGAAACGAAGTTTGCTTCTGCGCGAACTCGCTGGGCCACACGAGCGCGTTCTTCGCCTTGTCGATTTCGGCAAGGCAGGCACCCGGGGTGAGTTGGCGCTCGTCGTAATCGAGGTCGTCGAGAATCTCGCGAATGAGCTGACGCTGATCGGCGTCGTCGATGACCGCGAACGTCGGCGCGATGCCGATCCGGGATCCGTCGCGGCGCAAGATGCGCACGCACATGGCGTGAAACGTTCCGACCCACAGGTCGCGCGAGATCGCGCCGACCATGCTTTGCAAGCGCGACTTCATCTCGCCGGCCGCCTTGTTCGTAAAGGTTACCGCAAGAATGCGATCCGGCGCGACGCGCATCTCACCCAAAAGCTGAGCGATGCGGTGCGTCAGGACTCGAGTTTTTCCACTGCCGGCCCCGGCAAAAATCAAAACCGGGCCATCGGTCTGCCGAACGGCGGCAGACTGCACGTCGTTGAGGATTTCCGTTTCCAGGAGCATTTATAGCGATTCCACGCAAGGGTCGTTAACGCCTTGTTTATGGCGAAACTGCTACGTTTACAGCAGGTCTAACGCACCGCGCGAAGCACTCGCTCCCGTCGGAGGGCGAGCGCATAGGCCGCCGCAAGCAAAGCCAAGGTGGATTCGGCGCCCATATTGGTGTTGACGGCGTCTTCTTCCAGTCCATCGCAGCATCCGCCGCCCACCGCCATCGCGACGCCCCGCGAGTTTTTTCCGTAATACCACTCGGTTGCGAGTTCGGCCGAGGCGAAGTGGGCTACGTCGCAGGTCAGATCGAAGGCCGCAAGCTCGGCTTCGACCATCGCGCAAGCTTCCAGGGGCTGCTGCGCGTACCGGGCGCGGGCTCCCCCACGGTAATACCAGCCCTGGTTCCCAACTGGAACGTGGACGCCGTTTTCGGTGGTGACCTCTTCGTAGAACGCGAGCGTCCGCAGGCCGACCTCGTGAAAACGCGGCTCCGCCAGCGCCCGCCCGGCGCGGATCATCGCTTCGCAAAGCCGCGCGTTGTCGTAAAACATCGCGTTTTCGAACCACTGCCAGTCGTCGGACGCCGTCGCTTCGTAAGCGGCGCGCATTTCGCCGGCGAGCAATCGCAGGGCATCGGCGTATCTGGAATCCTTTGCCGACGTGAAAGCGTGTGCGAGGCCGAGCGCCGCATACGCGCGCGATCGGAGATGTCCCAACGATTCTACGGTGGGCAGTGCACGATCGAGGCGCTCGATGCAGGCGCGCCGCCACGGCGCCGGCGCATGGGCGATGCCATAGCCAAGCGCCCATATCGCTCGGCCGCAACTGTCAGGCGTGCCCACCTCGTCGCTCCAGCGGCGATCGTAGTCCATAAAGTTATGGAACCGGCCGTCCTCCATCTGCGCGTGGGCGAG
>JBEKRW010000324.1:2789-5372 GCA_049517595.1 Candidatus Cybelea sp.
GTAAATAGGTGAGAGCAACCATGAACGCCCGCGAGACGTCGTCGGTGCAGTATCCGGTCTGGCGGTTGGGCACCGTTTCGAGCGCGTGCTGAATGACGCCGACGTCATCGGTGAGTATGGCGAGGTGATCCAGCGGCGGTATCGCTCGCGCGGGTCGCGTTTTATGCAGAGTTCACAAGCTCCATCGGTCCGCGCGGGCAAAGTTCGCTGAAGAGACGGCCATACTGCGTCGCCACATTCGGCCAGGTCATCTGCCGGCCGAAGCGGTAGGCGCGCCGCTCGGTCGCACGGCGCAGCGCGGGATCGTCGAGCAGCATGTTCAGCTGGCTCGCGATCGACGCCGCATCGCGGAAATTGCAGAGAAAGCCGCGATTGTGTGCCAGGAGCTCTTGCGCGTAGAGATACGGCGTCGAGACGATCGCCTTGCCGCATCCCACCGCGTACGCCAGCGTTCCGCTAACGATCTGGGCGGGATTGAGATACGGCGTTAGATAGATATCCGTGGCGGCCAAGTAGCTGACGACTTCGTCGAAATCCAGGTATTTGTCGATGAGCTGCACGTTATAGTGCAAGCCGTACTGACGCACCATCGCAGTTAAGGATTCGCGATACGATTCGCCTTCCTGCCTGCGAACGACCGGATGGGTTTCGCCGAGGATGAGATAGAGCGTTTCTGGGTGGCGCTTGACGACGTCCCGCATCGCTTCGATGGCATATTCGAGACCCTTGCCGCGGCTGATCAGCCCAAACGTTGAGATCACGGTCCGTTGCCCGATGCCGAACGAAGCTTTGGCCGCGGCCGTATCTTGGAACGGCACGTCGGGCACGCCGTGATGAATCACCTGAAGCACCTCGGGATCGATCCCGTAAACCTGCTCGAGAAGATTGCGTCCCGTCTCCGAGAGCGCGACGACTTTCGAAGCCTCTTCGCAGAGCGCTTTAGTCACGCGCATGTAGATTTCGTCGGGCTCGGGCAGGACGGTGTGCATCGTCAAAACCGCGGGCTTATCGAGCACGCTCATGAAATCGGCAAGCCACTCGCCGCGCTCGCCACCGAAGAGCCCGTATTCGTGCTGAACGTTGATGAGGTCGATCGGATAGATGCTGACCAGCTCGGCTGCCGACGCGTAACTCTCGCGGTTTTGCTCGCGAATCCGGGCGACGACCTGGGGGTCGTACCGGCGCATCTCGGCACCCGGTTCGTCAATAGCAATTACTGGGCTCGCGAAACCAAAAGTCTGGTCGTACGCGTCGACCATGTCTTTAGTAAAGGTCGCGATGCCGCATTCACGTGGCGGGAAAGAGCCCAAGAACAGGGCCTGCGGGGGAAGCATTTATGCGGTCTCCTCCAGTGGTGGACACCAGTTTACCCCCGGACGGATGCAGCATAAACCAAACTGCCCCTCGGCGCTCCGGGAGGACTATCCGGGCGAGCCGAGGCGGGCCCCCGGCTCGATCGTTGCCCCCGGTTCGATGGAGAAGTCGTGCCCGACGACGCTGCCCGGCCCGATCTGGGCCTTGGGCCCAACCGTCACCCGACTGGCGAGGATTGCCCGCTCGATCAGGGCCCCCGAGCCCACGCTGACGCGATCCCACAGCACCGATTCGCGGATAACGGCGCCGGCGCCGACACTGCACCCCACGCCGAGCACAACGTTGGGACCCACCCGGGCGCTGGCATCGACCACCACGTCTCCGGCGGCATGGACCGGTGGAACGACGCCGGGGTGGCCTTGGAGTGCCTCTTTTCCTTCGCCGGTAATGCCCAACTCGACGAGCAGCGGCATCGTCCCACTGAGGATATCGCGGTGCGCGGCGAGGTACTGCTCCGGCCTACCGAGGTCGAGCCAATAATCGTCCGTCGTATAGGCGTAGAGCGCTTTGCCGGCGGCGATCACCTGCGGAAACGTTTCGTGCTCGATCGAAACCTTGCGGCCGGCGGGAATGAAGTCGAGGATCGCTCGCTCGAGCAGATAGGTTCCCGCGTTGATCTCGTTAGTGGGCTCTTCACCTTTGGGCGGTTTCTCAATGAACGCGCTGACTTTACCGCTGCCGTCGTGCACCACGCAGCCGAACGGTGACGGGTCGTCGACGCGGATCAAATGCAGCGTCCCGATACCGCCTTTGCGTTGATGGTATTCCCGCATCGCGGGCAGATCGAGGCTGGTGAGGATGTCGCCGTTGAGCACGAAAAACGGGCCGGTGATGTGCTGCTCGACGTTCTTGAGTGCGCCGGCCGTTCCAAGCGGCGTCTCTTCGATCGCATAGGTCACCTTCATCCCGAGGCGCGAGCCGTCGCCGAGATAGTCCACGATCGCTTGCGGCATATACCCCGCGGCAAGAATCACGTCGCGAATGCCGGCGGCGAACAGACGCTCCATCGTTCTCGCTAAGAACGGCACGTTCACGATGGGCACCATCGGCTTCGGGGTGCCATAGGTGAGCGGCCGAAGGCGCGTTCCCTCGCCCCCGACGAGCACTATTGCTTGCACGCCAACGTTAGTTCGGCGTTCACGGGGCGGCTACTTGCCGGAAACACTTCTTTAATGCCATACGGTTGGCACACCGCGTTTCTAGCATCGT
>JBEKRW010000325.1:0-2779 GCA_049517595.1 Candidatus Cybelea sp.
GTACTCGGCGGGCGCACCGGCCTATTACGTGATCGCCTACGGCGCGTGCGCCTACGCGATCGGCTACTTCCTCACTCCCGCGATGTGGCGCGTCGCCAAAGAGTCCAATCTTCTCACGGGGCCCGATTTTTTCGAAACCCGTTACAACAGCCGCGCGCTGGGCGTTGCGACGGCGGTCCTCTACTTTGTCATGGTGGTTCCGTACGTTGCGCTCCAACTCAGCGGGCTCCAGATTCTGCTCCGCATCGCGGGCTATGGCGCGTACGATGCTACCGTCTCGGTCTGCGTCGCCTTTCTCGTGCTGGCCCTTTTCGTGTTTACCGCGGGCCTGCGCGGCACCGCATGGGCAAGCATCGTCAAAGACGTCCTCGTTCTCGGCGCCGTGCTCTTTGCGGGCATTGCGATTCCCGTGCGCTTCTTCGGATCGCCGAGCGCGATGTTCGATCGGGTCCTCGCGCAGCATGCGCAAATGCTCGTGCTTCCCACGGGCGGCGTCCCTCACGGGACGGTATGGTTTGCCTCGACCGTACTCTTGTCGGCGATCGGCTTCTTCATGGGTCCGCAGACGATTAGCGCCGTCTACAGCGCTCGCAGCGAAGAGAGTCTGCGTCGCAACGCCGTGCTCTTGCCCTTCTATCAAGTCTTCGTGTCGTTGATGATCTTTGCCGGTCTTTCCGCCGCCATGATCGTACCGGGACTCAAAGGGACCGCCGTCGACCAGTCGTTTCTGCTGGTCGTTCAACACTACTATCCGCCCTGGATATTGGGGCTGGTCGGGGCAGCGGGCGCGCTCGCCGCGCTCATCCCCGCCTCGGCGCTGCTGCTCGCCGGCTCGGCCGTCATCACCAAGAACGTCGCCGGCGATGCATTCGGGATCGCAACCGGCGACGTGGCGCGCACTCGGCTGACCCGCGTTCTCGTGATCGTCGTCGCATTGCTGGCGCTCGGCTTTTGGTTGATCTCGCAGCGGACCGTCGTCGAGCTGCTCTTGCTCTATTACAACGGGATCACGCAGTTTGCGCCCGGCGTCATGGCCTCGTTCCTGTGGCGACGCGCCACCGCACTCGCCGTCGGTTCCGGAATCGCTGCTGGCCTCGCCGTGGCCGTTCCGCTGGCCGCTCTCAACGTCGCGCCGTGGGGCGTTAACCCCGGATTCGCGGGCCTAGCTGCCAATGTGACCGTCCTCATCGTCGTCTCCCTCGGCCTCCCCCGGCGCGAGGCGAGCAGGAACGACGTATAATTCCCCTGGTGTTGCTTCCTGTGATTTAGCCTGTTATACTCCCTGTATTCCGAGGGGGGAAGCACAGGAATGGAGTCAGCGCAGGGACTCGAGACGCGGATACTTACGGCCGGGGAAGCGCACAATGAGGCCATGTCGCTGCCGATCCCGACCGTCGTCGAAAGCCTGGTCGGCCTTTTGGGTGCCACAACCGTGGCGGAGATCGCCGACGTCAAGGAGACGCGCGCCGTGCAGCAGTGGGCGTCGGGTGAGCGCGAGCCCCAACGTTCCCACGTATTGCGCTTCGCTTTGCAGTTGGCGATGATGATTTCCACGGTGACCTCTCGTCACGTGGCCGGCGCGTGGTTTCATGGCGCGAATCCGCACCTCGACGACCAGACTCCGATCGTCCTCCTGCGCGACCAGCCCCTCGAGTCGATTCAAGTCCGGTTGATGGCGGCGGTTCGATCGTTTGCGTCGCGCACGGAGTAGTTCGTAACAGCGTAGATCACGCCACGCAGGCCTTCTTGCATGTCCGGAGCGCGCAGCTTACCATTATAGAAAGCTCCGTGAAAGGACGCCAATCATTCAACCGATATCCAAAGCGCCTCGATCCGTATCGACGATCCCGTTTCGCCGCGATCCTGAACCGAGCACGCCCCACATGGCCGTCATGATTTTCAGTGGCGAGTACGACATCGCCGGTGCCGAGCGGTTGCGAGCCGATCTGAATCGCTTGCGCGACATTCAAAAGGTCGTTTTAGACTTTACCGACGTGACCTTCGTCGATTCGAAGGCGGTCCACGAGCTCGTCAACTTACATCAGTACCGCGCCGCGAAGGGTTTCGAGCGCGAGGCCATCGTCTTTCAGAACCCCAATTTGCGAAGAATCTTCGGTATCCTCAAGCTAGAACAAGTCTTCCAGTGCGTCTCTGACTTGAGCGACGTGGTTCGCAACGACGACACGCCCTCGCACCTATATTATGCCGCTCCTGCTCTCGACGCCGAGGAGTAGACCTGTAGGTTAGGCGAGCGTCGCACGTACGAGGGGAATCACTTTACTGCCGTAGAGCTCGATGCTGCGCATCAGTTTATCGTGCGACAACGGACCCGCGCTGTACTTGAGGTCGAAACGGGCGATACCTAGCGCCTTCGCGGTTGCGGCGATTCGCCGAGCCACCGTTTCGGGTGAGCCGCAATAGAGCGACCCTCGATCCGCCTCGTGATCGAACTCAGCGCGGCTGATGGGGCCCCAACCGCGCTCGGCGCCGATCCGGTCGCGCATTATCTTGAAAGCCGGCCAGAGCTCCTCCTTCGCCTGCGCGTCGGTCTCCGCGATGTGACCCGGCGAGTGGACGCCAATCGGCAGCGCCGGTTTGCCGAGTTGCTCGAGGGTCCGGTGGTAGAGCTCGACGTACGGCGTGAATCGCTTCGGATCGCCACCAATAATGGCCAGCATCATGGGCATTCCGTAGCGAGCCGCACGGACGACCGACTCGGGACTGCCCCCGACACCGATCCAAGTCTTGAGCGACCCGGACTCGATCGTCGGAAAGACAC
>JBEKRW010000326.1:0-2770 GCA_049517595.1 Candidatus Cybelea sp.
TTTACTACGGCCCGGACTGGAAGAAAATCATCACGCCGAACTGGAAGTTCCTCACCGACGTGAAGGCCGGGCACCTAGCAAACTTCACGTGGATCACACCGGTCTGCGACGACTCCGATCACGTCAACTGCCCGGGCGGCTACGGGCCGTCGTGGGTCGCGGCGCTCGTCAATGCGGTCGGCGAGAGCAAGTTCTGGGACTCGACGGCAATCTTCATCCAGTGGGACGATTGGGGCGGCCTGTACGATCCCGTGCCGCCGCCGTTCGAGGACCGCGATAGCTTAGGGATGCGAGTTCCGCTGGTGATGCTCTCGCCGTACGTCAGACACGACTTCGTTTGCCACGATCAGTACGAGACGGCCAGCGTGATCAAGTTCGCGGAGGATCTGTGGGGTCTCGGGCACCTCGCGACGCCGGCCGACCGGCGCGCCTTGTCGCCCGCGAACGAATGCTTCGACTTCTCGCAGAGTCCGGCCAAGTTCGTAAAGATCAAGTCACCGTTGCCGCCCAAGTTCTTCATGAAGCAATACACCAGCGACTACTTCGCTCCCGATTACGAGTGATCACGCGGCGCCCTGGGCAAGGTGCTCGCTCCAGCGAATCCGCCCCGTCAACTGCATGATTGCGAACAGCGTCACGATGGCGCCGATCGTGATCGTCAGACCGCTCCAGCCCTCGTTGAATAGAGCGTACGAGAACAGGATGAGATAGACGAGCTGGGCGAGCCCGTTCTCGACGGCGGCGAACCGCCAGCCGACGACCAGGCGCAGGTAGGAGATCGTAAGGAACATCGTGACCGCCGAGCATATTGCGAATGCGGCCTCGATCGGGATTCGGTCGACGAGGTACGCGAAGAGCAGGTGAAACGCGAAGAACGAAGCGGCCAGGAAGAAATAGTTCACCGGGTGCAGGTCGACCTTGCGCAGTGCCGTGATCGCAAGCATCACGAAGAAGTAGAAAAATAGTGCGACCGGCGCCCAAAATGTAATTCGCTGCGCGAGCGGACCCGGCTGAAGCGGGTAGGGAAAGGCCATCCCGATCCCGTTGCCGGTGACCAGCGTTGCGTCGCGCCATTGCAGCCGCCAGCCGGGCTTGCGCGGCGTTTCGTGGTCGGGCGGCAACGTCTGCGGCGGAAAGTCGATCGCATCGAAGTTCGTCGTCATCGTTAGCGCAAAATCGTTGACCGACTCGACGCCCGTGCCGAAGCGATACGTCCAGGTCCCCATTCCGCGGGACCGGTAGCCGACGTCCATCGAGGTTTCCTGACCCGGCGCAAGCGTGAAGTTGACGCAGCCTTGATCGAGTGCGGTCGGGTCGGTCACCGGCCGGCCGCCGATGGAAGCCTGGAAGTCGGCGTACGTTCCGTCGGTGGACGGAAATCCAAAATGCATCGACAGCCGGCGACCGCTCGTGTCGTTTCGAATCCGGTAATGCGCGAGAAACCGGACGTTGTACAAATTGTACCAAAGAAGGCCGTCGCGGCGCTGCTCGAGATCGAGGTTGACGCTGATCCGGCTGCTGCGAATCGGCACGACGACGGTCTCATACGCGTGCTTGCCGACCGCCACTCGAGTGCTGGCTTGCGGCGCCAACTGCGTCTGCGCGCTGCCCCAGAGCGCGCCCAGCTTGTCGCGTTGGCTTGAGTCTGAATCGCTCGTGCGCTGCACGAGCGTCGCGCCCAGAATCATCCAGGCCACGCTGGCCGACCCGAAGATAAAGATTATGGCTATCAGGCGCTTGAGCATGAGAGGCCCTTCAGTGGTGACGGCATACTTTGCAATACAAAGCTTATTACTTTGTATCACAAAGTAACTCTCTGCGCAAGGGTTAAGCTCCCAGGATTTATCGAGGCCGTTACGCTAGAAGCGCAAGCGTATGAGTGTTGATTTACGGGCCGATATCGGCGTATTCGGCGGGTCGGGTTTCTATTCGCTGATCGAGAACGCGCACGAAGCCTGGGTCGAAACGCCCTACGGGGCGCCCAGCGACAAGGTCGCACTCGGCGAGATCGCCGGCCGCCGCGTCGCCTTTCTGCCGCGGCACGGCAAGGACCACCGGTTTCCGCCGCAAGCCATCAACTATAGGGCAAACCTCTACGCGATGAAGACGCTCGGCGTGAAATGGATCGTCGGGCCGACGGCGTGCGGCTCGCTGCTCGAGAGCGTGCCCCCCGGCTCGATGGTCGTCGCCGACCAGCTCGTCGATCGCACGAGCGGCCGCAAAGACACGTTCTACGACGGGCCGATAACGACGCACGTGAGCTTTGCCGATCCCTACTGCCCGACCATGCGGCCGATCGCGGTCCAAGCGCTGAAGTCGCTCGATATCGAGACCTTCGAGCGCGGCACGGTCGTCGTCATCCAAGGGCCGCGGTTTTCGACGCGCAGCGAGTCGAAGTGGTTTCAAAGCCAGGGCTGGGAAGTCATCAACATGACGCAGTATCCCGAGGCTTATTTGGCGCGCGAACTCGAAATGTGTTACGTCAACATCTCCTTGATTACCGATTACGACGTCGGTCTCGAAGGGATGCCGGCCGTTTCGCATCACGAAGTGATCGAGGTCTTCAACCGCAACAACGATCGCGTGAAGAACGCGATCGGCAGAATCATCGAGAAGATTCCGCTGGACTCCGACTGCTCGTGCCGCCACGCGCTCGAGGGCGCGCGCTTCTAGCCCGTGAAAAACCGCCAGCACGTCGATCTCACGATCTACTTCAAGGCCTTCGGACTACTGGCGCGTCACCCGTCCATCTTCGTTCTGCCGCTGCTGG
>JBEKRW010000327.1:0-2769 GCA_049517595.1 Candidatus Cybelea sp.
GAAAGCGTAATCGAGCGGTTGGGGTTGATAGCCCTGGCTCTGCGGCAAGCCCGGCAGAGTGGGCGGCGATAAGGGAAGGCTTTGAGCCTGATTGGAGAGCGAGCCGAGCGATGAGATCAGGGCGTTGACCTCGGCCATCGCAGCATTTTCAGGCGATTCGGTCGATTCGCGTCGCAGCGAGCCGCCGCGCCCGCCGCTCGAACCGTGCAGCTTACCGCTCTTATCGCAACCCTGCAGCATGCCGCTCTTCCCGCCCTCGCGCGCCTCGGCAATGCGGTGGTCGTGCGTACCGCTGACGCGGTGATCGTGCGAACCGCCGATGCGGCCGCTTCCCTCGTTGTGGAAGGGCCTCGCTGAAATGGTTCCTTCGTGGATGGAAGACAATGAACTCATCGCGTGTTCTCCTTTTCTACGAGTCTGTCTCGTCGGTGTCGTCGCCCAGAAGCGACATGTAATCGGTTGATTGCCGATGGTACGAATGCGCGTGTGAGATGCTCGGCAACGAAGGTGCCGGCAATGAGGACGCCGGCATCGGGTAGCTCTGCGCCGCGGCTCCGAGCGCCCCCACAGAGGAGACAGCGGCGCTCGATTCGGCGATCGCGGTGGACTGCGGCGATTCCGCGGGCTCCGGGCTTCCCGTGAGGCGTGAGTAGTGGCGCATCACCGAGTCGGCGTATCCGAGATCGGCGCCGTCGGCCCAACGGGTTCTGGTGCCGGCTGAGGCCGGCGAGCCGGTGTTGTATGCGGAAAGCGCTTCGTGGACGTTGCCGCCATAGCGCTTGAGTAGGCCGGAGAGCATGCCGGCGGCATAGTCGGCGTTCTTGCCCGGATCCATGGCGGCCGCGGTCGAGGCAAAAGGGTGCCAGCGGTCGTCGATCTGGAAGATCCCATGACCGTGCCCACCGTCGCCTACGATGTTGTGGCCCGCATTGGTATCCGGGCCCCCGGTCTCTTGGGCGGCAACCGCAGCAAGCAGGCTGGGATCGAGGCCGTAACGGCGGGCGGCGCTTTCGATTTGAGAGGCGAACGCGACGCCCGTGGCGGCGAAGCGGGAAGCAACCGGGTCGAGGGTCATGACACGCCTCTATCCCGCGTTCCCGGCGTTTGACAAGGAGCGGTGCGGGTTCTAGAATGTCAAAGTCGTGGCGGCCCTGCCTGGTTGGCGGGGCCTCGTGCTGCGGCGGGTCTCATTTATGGATCGTTCGCACAGGGTTGACATTAGCGGGCTCCTCGCCGGCGGTCGCCAGTTGATGGTGATTGCCGACGAAGTGCCGATCGAGCCTTTCGAGGGGATCGCCTTTCCGGAGCCGGTTCGCGTGGCGTTGGAACTGCGCGAAGCCGACCGAATGCTGGCGGTCGAAGGAACCGTGGACGCTCGCGTTCATGGCCCCTGCGACGCCTGTCTGGAAGACGTCGATCTGGAGGTTCACGTCGACGTCGACGAGCGGCTCGACCCTTCCCACGGGCGTGACGATGAGCCGTTTGGCGAGAGCAACGTCCTGACGGGCCAGCGGCTCGACGTGGCGGATCTAGCGCAACAGACCGTGCTCAGCGTGCTGCCGATGGGGCTGCGGTGCAAGGAAGACTGCCTCGGTCTTTGCGGCATATGCGGGGCGAATAGAAATATGGGCGAATGCTCGTGCGACCGCGCCCAATAGACTTTTGAACGGAGAATCATGGCGAACTTAAAATGGAAGACGCCGCGCAGCAAGACGCGTAGCCGCCGGGCGGCGAACTGGAAGCTCGGCGCGGTAACGACCGTCCAGTGCCCGCAATGCCATCAGCCGAAGCGGCCTCACTTTGCCTGCGCGAACTGCGGTACGTATAACGGCAGGCAGGTTATCAAGGTACAAGACGAGCCGGCCGGTTAAGCATAGGTGTCCTTGTGCGGCGTGAAGATCGTTGGCGTCGGCCATTACGCGCCGGC
Organism: Candidatus Cybelea sp.; assembly: GCA_049517595.1. Taxonomy (GTDB): domain Bacteria; phylum Vulcanimicrobiota; class Vulcanimicrobiia; order Vulcanimicrobiales; family Vulcanimicrobiaceae; genus Cybelea. The sequence goes on from JBEKRW010000327.1 coordinate 1,928, forward strand.
CCGCGTCGTCACGAATCACGATCTCGAGGCGTGGCTCGATACCACGGACGAATGGATCACGACGCGCACCGGGATGAAGCGCCGTCATTGGACGTCCGATAACGAGGCGACCAGCGATTTGGCCTCTGCCGCGGCCGAGGCCGCGCTCGTGCATGCCGAACTCCAAGCGACCGACGTCGATTGCTTCATCGTCGCGACGGTAACGCCCGACTACTATTTTCCGGCGACGGCCTGTCTGGTCGCCACGCGGCTCGGCGTGCGCGAAAAGCCGGCCTTCGACATCGCCATCGCGTGCAGCGGTTTCATTTACGGTTTGACGATTGCGTCGGGCCTGATCCGCTCCGGCGTCTACCGTAGGGTCATGCTGATCGGAGCCGAGTCGCTTTCGAAGATTCTCGACAAAGAGGATCGCTCGACCGCGATCCTTTTCGGCGACGGAGCCGGCGCCGTGATTCTGGAACGCTCCGAACAGGATTCGTTCCTCGCCTCCGATCTCGGTGCCGACGGGAGCCGCCCCGAGTTACTCTACGCCCACGGTAGCGGATCTCGCGAGCCGATCGATCACGCGGCGCTCGACGCCAAGCTGCACCTCATCCATATGCAAGGGCGCGAAACTTTTAAACTCGCCGTCAACAAGATGGTCGAATCGACCGGCGCAGTGTTGAGCAAAGCCAATCTGACCAAAGCCGACATCGCCTTCCTGATTCCGCATCAAGCAAATAAACGCATCATCGATGCGACGGCGCGGTATTTGGGCCTTCCCGACGATAAGGTCGTGATCAACATTTCGGAATACGGCAACACCTCGGCGGCATCCATACCGATGGCGCTCTCGGAAACCG
>JBEKRW010000328.1:0-2769 GCA_049517595.1 Candidatus Cybelea sp.
CGGGGCCTATGAAGAGACGTATCACATTCGGGCCTATCAGGACGTCTTGCCGGGGAAGAAGATGGTGTCGTCGTCGACGACGGGTGACGACAAGTCCGTAACGACGTTCACGCGGTTCGAGCCGAACGTCGCCGTGACGGCCCAAGATCTCCATCCTCCGGCGCCGCTCGCGTCGTGGACGTTTGGCGATGGCACGCCGTTCCCGTTTACGATGACGCACGATCGGATGCTCGTGGACGCGACCATCAACGGCGTGAAGGGCCGTTTTCTTCTCGATACCGGTGCGGATTCCATCGTCCTCGACGACGAGTTTGCCGACCGCGCGCACGCCGAGGTGCTCAACAACTCAGACCAGGCCTACATGCTTACCGGTGAAGTTAAGACTCGCCTTCGCAAAGTTCAAACGGTTACGCTTGGTAACTCAACGCTGCACGACGCCGTCGCCTTCTCTCAGGCTTTTACGGCGTCGCAGTACGGATACGATCCCCGCGACCATTTCGACGGCCTGATCGGGTTCGATCTCTTCGCGGGCGCAATCGTTAGGCTCAACGTGTACGATTCGACGATGGCCATTCTCGATCCGAACACCGATCTCTCATCCGAAAAAGGGCTGCCGATCATCATGGACCTATCGCAGGGAAGCCCGATCGTCCCGATGACCTTAAATGGTTCGACGTCCGTAAATGCCGAGCTCGACACGGGCAGCCCGGGCCTTATCTTCTTTGGTCCCGAGTTAATTTCGAAATATCACTTCAAGGTTTTCGATGGCTGCGCAAACATCGGCACGCTTTCGATTGGGCCGATCGTTTACGCCGGCGAATCCGCCTGCCAGTACGGACTACCCGCGAACTATATGTTGATCGGCTTCGACTTTCTCCGGCACTTCGACTTCGTCTTCGATTATCCACATGCGCGCATGTTCATTCGGCCGAATAAGAACTAGCGGCTTAGACGAACGTGCGTAGCGGCTTTACTGCGTAGATGGCTTCGCCCGGTGCGCGAGCTGCTTCGATCTGCTCGAGGTGCTCGAACCGGTGGATGATCGCGCGAGCGCGCCCGTCGTCGGCATCGAATACGGCAGTGCCGCGAACGCCGTCGGGAGCGATGCTCGCTGCGTCTACGGAACCGTGCTCGAATGCATAGACGTCGTGCGATGTGGGATCGAGAGCCGCTTCGCCCGTCACCGTCACGAGCCGATAGAGCCCAAGGTCGAGCGATTCGGCTACGTCGTGCCGCTCCGCGGCGAGGTGGTGGTCGTCCCAGGCTGCGACGAGATGCCCAAACGCGTCGTGCCCCTCTAAATGCAGCATCGCGATGATGCGGCGCTGGCTATGCGAGAGCAGGATCGCTGCCGCACCCACTTTTGGCGCGCCGGAGCGAGCTTTCTCGACCAGGGTTTCGTACGATGCAACTCCGGCGCCGGCGCGATCTTCTCTCACGCTCACCACCGCGATCGCCCACCAGGAGGGCGCCGTAAATGGGATGGCGGGTCCCCCGGAGCGGTGATCCGTCGTCGTGTGCCGTTGGATATCTTCATGTGGACGCGTCATTAGGCAAGCTCGCTTTGCCCTTCTATGAGATACTCCCTACCATGACTCGTTCCAGGGCTAGAATCACCGGCGCCGTGTACTTGCTGTATTTCCTGACAGCCATACTCGCGGCGTCCTCGATCGGGCGGGTGCCGGTGGCCTACAGCGACGCGGCCAACCTCATCGCCAACGCCGGCTACGTCGCGGTAACGTTGCTTCTCTATCGAATATTCAAACCGGTAAGCGCGGGCGTGGCCTTACTCGCGGTCCTCATCAGCATTGCCGGGTGCGTCGGTCAGTCGCTGAGCCTGTTTCATCTTGCCTCACCTCACAGCTCGCTTCCGATTTTCGGACTGTTCAACCTCACCATCGGCTACCTGATCTTAAGATCGACGTTCCTGCCGCGCGTCCTGGGCGGTCTGATGGTGTTGTCGGGCTTGGCCTGGCTCACGGTTCTATCACCGGACCTTCTAAAGCATATAACGATGTTCGTCGAGATTATGGGCGTCCTGGCGGAGGGATCTCTCATGCTGTGGCTTCTCATATTCGGCGTCGACGTTCAACGGTGGAACGAGGAATTATAGAAGGCGGACGCATTTTGCGCCCGCCTTCCGTGGGACTTCGCTTCGTTAGGTTTCTAGTACGCTGCGATGCCGTTCGGGCTGCCCCAACCGCCGGGGCCGCTGTACGTTTTGTAGCCGCCATCTTTCTTTGATAGGCCGGCCTCGCAGAGGTAGTCGCCGCAGCCGCCGTCGCTACCCGACTTAATGTCGTGAAGGTCTTTCTTGAGTGCCTTCTTCTTGAGTTTCCAGAAGCTCTCTCCGGCATTCAGGCTCGTTGCGTTACCCGAGAGTCCGATGACGCCCGCGGTGAACGGCGAGGCTACGCTGGTACCGCACACGCCAAACCAACCACCATAGATGGCGCTGTATTCAGCAACGGCAGGCGAGCAGCCGGCCTCCGACGAGACGTCGGAGTCGGTGCGGCCAGAACAACTGGGATCGTGCTGCCATGACGGCTTGGTGACACCGGTTGCGCAACCGGCGCCCGCGTCATTCCAGACCGTTTCGGAGTATTTTGAGCCGCTTACGGAAAGCTGAGTGCCACCGACTGCGATGACGGTGTCGAGCACTGAGGGCGCGCCGATTTCGTTATACGCGTCGTCGCCGGATGCGGCGAGATACGCGATGCCGGCCGTGTCGAAGTATTTGCTGAAGTTCGAGTCGCTGCAGTCGTCGTT
>JBEKRW010000329.1:0-2764 GCA_049517595.1 Candidatus Cybelea sp.
ATTCGGCCGGGTTCTCGTCGATGCGCTGGAGTACCAGTGGTTTGAATAGATAATCGACCGCGCTGAGCTGTGCGCGGTTGATCTGCTCGACGAGCGGAAAATCGTGGCGGGCGGGCGGATCGTATGCCCACTGCGGGAGATTCCCGTAGCCTTCCCAGCCCGTGTAGCCGTAGCCCGCCCACTCCGAATCCCTCAACCGGTTCAACACGGAGGCAGGCACTGGCAGCGCGTTCGGATTAAAGAGCGCCGCGTCGAGCACGCTCATCGCGCGGCGTTCCGTCGCCAAGCTAACCGGCACGACCGGCGGCTGCGCGTCGGGGTCCCCCGCGTGAGCCCAAGAGAGATATTGTCCGCCGAGATAATGAGCGGGTACGGTTGCGCAGTTCTCATAACGTCGCAAGAGCAGCGCAACGATGTCGCGCTCTTGTTCGTACGCGTTGCCGCTCGCCGGCCAATATTTGTTGGCCGACGCAATCTGGTCGCGATCCATTTTCATTTGAACGTCGCACCACGAGAGCGGATCGTTGGTCAACATCCCCTGCTCGACGCGCGGATCGGCTGCGTGCCCCGTTGCATAGTCGACGTCCTCGTCGGAGGCATAGCGCGTCCAGGGGTTCGACCACGCCGCCGCCCAGCGCCGCAACGTCGGCACCTCCTCTTGAGGAGTTTGCGCACCGGGAATGCTTGCGTAGCCGAATTTGATCGCGTAGTAGTCGTACGGACCGATCGTAGTTTGGAAGAACTCTCCCTGTTTGTACGGCTGTGGCCAGAGGTTCAGCGGCGCATACTCCATGGCGCTCGACGTAATCCCGTGCTCGCGCGTAAACGCCGTGCTTTGCAGATCGGCCGCGGTGTAGGCCTCGTGGCCGATGAAGTTGTGCTGCATGCCCATGTTATGGCCCATCTCGTGCAGGATCGTGGCAAAGATCGAGTCGTGAAGAAACGTCTCCGGCATCGGGTCGGTCGTCCGGCCGTACCGCACCGGATCGACGAAGTGTTGCCACGTAAATCGCGGGTCGCTGCCGACGACCGCCGAGACCAGGATTCCGGTCCGGATTTCTTCGCCGGTGAGCGGATTGAACAGCGTCTGCGAGTCCGCCCCGAAGCTCGGCTGCGTTTCGTTGATCCAGCGGATCACGCTGTAGCGGATGTCGTCGGGATCCCAGTTTGGATCGTTGGGCTGATCGCGCACGACGACCGCATCGAGGATTCCGATCTTTGCGAAGGCTTTATTCCATTCCAGGCATGCATCGCGGATCGCCCCGCGGTAGGCCGGTGGAATCGTGTTGCTTAGGTAGATAACCATCGGATGTCGCGCCGCCGATGGCCGGCCGGGATCGGCGGGGTCGAAGTTCCACCGTACGATGTAGGGCAGTTGGCGCCGCGCCGCGTTATCGTGGGAGAAGTCGATGTAGATGTCGTCGTAAAGGCCGACGCGATCGTCCATCAAACGCTCGCGGTAATCGTCCTTCGGCATCTGCACGAAGTTGTAGACGACGCGCATCAGAATGCGGCGCGCGTCGGGCGCCGTGTCGATCACGTGTTTGGCGTCGGTTGCCCAAGTCTGAGCCACGGTAACCACGTCGTTCTCGGGAAACGCTTTGACGGTATCGAAATACGAGAGCGACGGGTCGAGCCGATAGGCTTTATCGGGCGTGAGGTCATCGTTGATGACGTTGCGCAGATCGATATTGTCGCTAAGGAGCGAGGAGAGATCGAAGATTACGCTTCCGGTCGCGGAGTTCTCGGCGACGATTTTGCCGATCCCGACGACCGAATCGGGAAAGCCGGCTTCGTTGGCGAGTTGCGCGGATGCACTCGATCCGGCATGCGCGTACCAGTTGCGCCACACCATAACGATCGAGTCCCCGCGCCGCTCGAAGCGAACGATTTGCGTCGGAAGATAATCGGTATCGCCCCACCAGACGGGTGCGTGCCCGATCCCGTTCCCCGGCACGATCGCCTCTAGAAAATCCACGTCGAGCTGATTGGGCGCCAGCTCGAGATAGGTTCCGCCTTCCTTCTGCCAGATCGTGAACAGGCCCCGAGAGGCTTGCGCCCCGGCGGTAAAGGTGGCGTATGGCTGCGCGGCACGCGCGCCGCCCGGGACGGCGAAGAGCGAGGCAACGATGACCGCGGTCAAAAGCGTCCGGTTCATTGGGCGAATCTTCCCCCGAACCGTTTTCCGCCCTGCGGCATATACTATCAGGGGCTCTGTTGAAGGAAGTGCCATGAAAGCTGCTGTCGTTACCGCTGCCGACGCCGCCCCCCAATACCGTGAATTTGCCGAACCGCAGGTTGACGACGGCTACGAACTTGTAGAACTGGTGGCCGCAGGGCTGCATCCCATCGTGCGGTCGCTGGCAGCGGGACGCCATTACGGAAGCACGCAGTCATGGCCCCTTGTCCCGGGCGTCGACGGGGTCGCGCGTACGGCGACCGGCGATTTGATATACACGGGATTCGTGCGCCCTCCGCACGGCACGTTTGCGGAGCGAATGGCAGTACCAAAAACAATGCGCATCCCGCTGCCTCCTGGAGCCGATCCCGTGAAGGTCGCCGGTGGATTGAATCCGGCCATCGCATCGTGGTTGGCACTCAAGGCGCGCGTTGGCGAGATCGGCTCGCTCGGGACGGTCGTAGTTCTCGGTGCCACTGGTATGGCCGGATATCTTGCGCTGCAACACGCGCGCCTGCTCGGGGCGAACCGCATCGTCGGCGTTGGCCGCGATCCGGCACGCCTTGCGCGCGCTGCGGCGCTTGC
>JBEKRW010000330.1:0-2743 GCA_049517595.1 Candidatus Cybelea sp.
TGAATCAGCCCGGCGCAGCCAACGGTCGCGCATCCGCCACCTTGCACGTAGCCACCGCCTTGCGTCGTCACCGCATCGTAGGCGTGCAGCCAGATCGTCCCGCTGCCGAGTGTCACCGCGCGTTGCGACGGCGTCGAGCAGTTTGACGGAACGAACGACTCGAGCACGTCGATTTCGTTCATCGCGCGCGTCCACACGAGGAGCGAGTCCGGCGCGTTCGAGGTACCGAGGTAGCTGTGCCCGCCCCCCTTGACGACCAGGCGCAGATCGTTCTCGCGTGCAAAGTTCACCGCGGCTGCAATATCGGCAGCGTTGCGCGCGCGCACGGCGTAGACGCTTGGCTTCGTCGTCCACGCTTCGGTCCAGCCAAGCGTCTGCGTGAGGCCCGCGGTATCGCCAATATAGTATGGGTTGCGCAGGTTCTTGAACAAGTCGGCGCATTGGGCCCTTTCCGAATGCGCTCTGCACGCGTCGAGTGGAAACTTCACCGGAATCAGATTCCCGCCGATCTCGCTATTCAGGCGGTTCCACGCGGCTTTCGATGGCCACAGTGCATCGCCTGGCCGGCGTCGCGTGAAGCTCGTGCTCGCGCGCAACTTCCGAGGCATCAGCAGCAACATCGCCGCGGATCCGGATGCTTTCAGCATCGCCCTTCGATTTAGATTGGTCACCCTTCGACTGCGCTCAGGGTGACAACGGCGAGGGGAGGACGCGGATGAAGCGGCGCGATCCTACGGAGAGAACTGCGGGTTCCGTCGCGGTCCAGGGCTGCTTTTGGTCCTTCGCGATTTCGCCGTCGATTTTCACGGCATTGCCGGCGATTAACCGCTCCGCCTCGCGACGGCTTTGCGCAAAGCCCGCCTTAACGAGCACATCCGTTACGCGTTTGCAATCGCCGATCTCGATTTCGGCGAGATCCTCGGTGGGAATCTCTTTGCGCTGCACCGTGCGTTCGAAGAACTCGCGCGCCGTCGAGGCGGCTTGCTCGCCGTGATAGCGCGCGACGATATCCGCAGCGAGGCGCTTCTTCTCTTCCATCGGGTTGAGGCGGCCTGCTGCGAGGCCGTCGGCCAGCTCCCGGCTTTCGCGGTCCGGGCGAAATGCCGCAAGACGCGCGTAGACCGGGAGCAGCTCGTCGGAAATCTTCATCAGCTTGCCGAACTGCGCGGCGGCGGGTTCGTCAACGCCGACGTAGTTGCCGAGCGACTTGCTCATCTTCTTCTCACCGTCAAGCCCGACGAGCAACGGCACCGTCGCGCAAATCTGCGGCCGTTGGCCAAACTCCCGTTGAAACTGGCGCCCGAGCAGCAAGTTGAAGAGTTGATCGGTTCCTCCAAGTTCGACGTCGGCTTCGATCGCGACCGAATCGTAGGCTTGGGCAACCGGATAGAGCAGCTCGTGCAACGAGATCGGCGCACCCGCGTCGTACCGCTCGCGAAAATCGTTGCGTTCGAGCATCTGAGCCACGGTCGTCTTTGCCAAGAGCTTCACCAGGTCCGTGAAGTTGAGTTTGTCGAGCCATTCGGAGTTGTAGCGGATCTCGATTCGCTCGAGGTCAACCACCTTGCCGGCCTGTTCGGTGTAGGTTTTCATGTTGGCTTCGATCTCTTCTTGCGTAAGCTGCGGGCGCGTGACGTTCCGGCCGCTCGGATCGCCGATGCGCGCGGTAAAATCGCCGATGATCAACGTGACGTGATGCCCCGCTTGCGCGAATCGCTGCAGGGGATGGAGCACGACCATATGCCCGAGGTGCAGATCGGCGCTCGTCGGGTCGATTCCCAGCTTAACGCGCAACGGGCGCCCCAGCGCCAGCCGTTGCTCGAAATCCTGCGCCGTTTCGACATGATCGAAACCGTCGAGCAGGTCCGCAACCTTTGCGTTCACGACTGCAGCTCCACGATCGTAACGCCGGTCGAGCCTTCCTCTTCGGTGCCGTAGCGAAAGCTCGTCACCGCCGGGTGGCCGCGCAAATACTCGTGCAAGCCCCGCCCCAGCAAGCCGGTGCCCTTACCGTGAATCAGGCGCAGTGGAGAGTTCCCGGCTAGCAGGCCATCGTCAATCCAGCGCTCGACCAACGGCTCCGCCTCGCCGTAACGCTTCCCGCGCACGTCGAGCGCCGCCGTCGTGCGCCCCGCCGCGGCCATGCGCGCGTCCACGCTCCGCGTAGCGGTACGAACGTTCTTCGCTCCGCCCGTCTCGCGCCGAACGTCGCTCTTATCCACCATCATTTTCATCGAACCGACCGAAACGAGCAGCCTTTCATCCCAATCCTCTGCAACGACGCCCGCCTGGTTCAGCGACAGAATGCGAACGCGATCGCCGGGCGCATAGGTTCGCTCGTCGCTCGCGCGCTCTTCTTCCGGCCGAATTCCAAGGTCGTGATGAATCTGCTCGATCGTCTGCGCCAGCAATGCCGTCTGCGACGGCGTCACCCGCGCTCTGCGAGTTCCCGATCGTTGCGAGCCCGACTCCTCCGACCGGCGCGCCAGTTCGCGCACGAAGTCGCGAAGTGCCTGCTGCAGGCGTTCTTCGGCACCGGTGCCGAACCGGCGGCGAGCTGCGTCGAGGTCGGCACGATCGCGCGCCACCAGCTCACGCTCTCCCGCGAGGTCGTGGCGCTCGCGTTCGAATCGCAGACGCTCCTCGCGCAACTCGCTATTTCGCAACGCAAGCTCGGCCAGGGCCGCTTCGTAATCGCGTTCGCGATCCTCCATCAGCGCCGTCGCGCGATCGACGATCTCCT
>JBEKRW010000331.1:0-2743 GCA_049517595.1 Candidatus Cybelea sp.
CGACGGTAGGATCTTGGCATGACTCCCTCCAAGCGGGTAGGCAAGCCATTCTTTCTGTGTCAGGGACGGGGAGCACTACATGGCGCGGCGTGTCAAGGAGTCGATCTCCAAGCGCACCGGAGGCAGACCGGTGCGCCTGTTATCGCTTAGCGAAGAGCATCAAAGCGGGCGGATCGCTCTTGGTGACCGACCGCGCGAATTCACTCCCGATGACATCGGGTCGATAATTGCCTGCCTCGATGGCATTGTAGATCCAAAGACGTTTCCAAAAGTCGGAGGCCGTACGAAGCGCGAAGCCATTAGACGGGGTCGAAGTGCCGCGCGTTAAGGTGAGCGCGCCACGCCGCGCACCCGCGGCGAAGGCACACTATACGAAAAAGTGCGCACATGGAAAACGAGCGACGGCAAGACGCACTCCAAGAAGATGTGGGTCGCCGCAATCTCGGAGGGTTATGTTGCAGATCAGGGGCGATCGCGCCGCCGGCGCCGGTTCTTTTACGGCGGAACGGCTGCCGAGACGCGCGCTGCGCGCGATCACTATTTAAGGCAAGAGGGCAAGGAGGCGCCGAAGTCCGACGCCGCTTCGCAAACCGTCGCCGACTACATTCAGCGTTTTTATAAGCATCTCGACGGCCGGATAGACGCCGGCGAGCTGCAGCCGACAACAAAAGAGGTCTACGAGCAAATCCTACGCCTCTACGTCGTGCCGGAGCTTGGCGAAATCGCGCTGTCGGAACTCTCGAGCGATCGAATCAAGCGGCTCTATGAAACGCTGAAGTCGAAGGTGTCGCCCCGCCGTCTGTCGCGCGTGCACGTTATTCTTCGCATCATGCTCAACCTCGCGCGCGAGGATGGCGATATCAAGGGCTCGCCGCTGGACTCGATTAGAAAGACCGCCCCGCGTCACCGACAATCCCGCAAGATCGAAGCGCTCACGGAGCGCCAGGCCCAGCGCCTGTTGCGCGTCGCCAAGGGGCATCGGCTGAAAGGCCTGCTGACCCTCGCGCTCACCACCGGGATGCGTCAGGGCGAGCTTTTCGCGCTCCGTTGGTCGGACGTCGACATGCGGCGCCGAACCCTCTACGTTCAGCGCTCGGCTCAGGAGATCGGCGGCGGCGTTACGTTCGTCGAGCCGAAAACGCCGCAAGGCCGGCGCCGCATTACTCTATCGGCGGTAGCCGTCGAAGGGTTGAAGCAGCGCAAGGCCATCGCCAAGCGGGAGAGAGCCGCGGATCTGATCTTCCCCGACGAGCATGGCCAGCCGCTCCGAAAGGACCCCTTCTCCAGTAAAGACTGGGACCCGATTCGCGAGGCGGCCGGACTTCCGGATCTGAACTTCCACCGCTTGCGACACACTGCCGCCAGCCTGCTGCTCATAGAGGGGGTCCACCCTAAGGTGGTCTCCGAGATGCTCGGCCACTCGAGCATCAGCTTGACGCTCGACACGTATAGCCACCTCATCCCGACGATGCAGGCCGGGGCGGCGGACGCCTTCGACCGGGTCTTCGGCCCTGGCGGGAAAAAGGCCCGGAAGGGTACATAGGCAGTTTATGGCGGTACATCGTTTGGGGGCGTTCCGAGGGCCTATTCCATCACGCCTGCCTTTATTTATTGAGTTTTTGGCTTCGATGCCCGGTGGCTAGAGAGGCCTTTCAACGGTACTTCTATTTTCTCGCTCGGCGATTCGTCGCAGGCGACAATATCGCCGAAGCGATTGCGGCCGTGCGCGAACTCAACGGGCAGGGGATGTCGGCGACGCTGGACTTTCTGGGTGAGGACGTCCGCGTTACGGAGGCGGCGATCCGCACGCGCGAGGCCTACGAGGAGATGCTCGACGCGATTGCGCAGAGCGGCGTCGAATCGAACGTTTCCGTCAAGCTCACGGCGATGGGTCTCCTCATCGACGAAAAGTTCGCCCTGGACAACCTCGTTACGATCCTGGAGCGCGCAGCGAGCAACCGCGACCCGTTCGTGCGTATCGATATGGAAGGCTCTTCCGTCGTCGAGGCCACCCTGCGCGTTTTTCAGCAGGCCTTCGCGAAGCACGCCAACGTCGGGCCCGTGCTGCAGTCCTACCTGAAGCGCACGCCCGCCGACGTGGAAAACGCGATCGCGCTTCAAGCTCGAGTTCGGCTGGTCAAGGGCGCTTACAACGAGAGCCCCGAGATTGCCTACAAGCCGATGCCGAAGATCCGCGCGCAATACCTGGAGCAGGCACGGAAGCTGTTGTTGCACGGCAACTACCCTGGCATCGCGACGCACGATCACCGGCTGATCGCCGCGGTCAAGGAGTTCGCCGCTGCGGAAAGCATTTCGCGCGACCGCTTCGAGTTCCAGATGCTTTACGGTTGCCGTCCGCGCGTGCAGCGCCAAATTGTCGCCGAAGGATACCGGCTGCGCATTTACGTTCCGTTCGGAACGCACTGGGCGGGATATTTCTACCGGCGCGTGTTGGAACGGCGCGAGAACGCGCTCTTTGCGATCTCCTCCATCTTCTCCCGATGACGCTGTCATCCTGAGCGCAGTCGAAGGACGAAGTGCGCGCGGTCGTTCAACGAGTCAGCAAAGCCAGCGTGCGCGTCGACGATCGCATCGTGGGGGAAATTGGCGTCGGTCTCTTGGCGCTGGTCAGTGTGGGCAGTGACGACGACGAGCGCGACGCGCGATCGCTGGCCGAAAAAATCGCCGAGCTACGCATATTTCCGGATGCCGCCGGATTGATGAACCGCTCGCTGCGAGAGAT
>JBEKRW010000332.1:0-2712 GCA_049517595.1 Candidatus Cybelea sp.
CCCGCACTCGCCCCTCGTCGCTGCGATCGCGCTCGACGACGCGAGCGATCCGCGCTTCGAGCGGAGCGACGACCACCACGGATTTATCCACAAGGCGATCGTAGCCGGTTTCGAAGAGCAGCGGCACGACGTGCACGATCGGCTGCCCAGCACCCGCATGCCGTTCGCGTTCCAGCGCGAGGCGGCGAATATGCGGATGCAGCAATGCGTTGAGCCGGTCGCGCGCGGCGGCGTCGTTGAAGACGATGTCTGCAAGCGCGGCCCGGTCCAAAACGCCGTTTCGCACGACTTGCGGCCAGATTCTCCCGACCGCTAAGAGTCCGTCGCTTTGTGGCGCTACCACCTCGCGCGCGACGGCATCGGTATCGACGACGAAGGCGCCGAGCTCGGCCAGGATCGCGGCGACCGCGGTCTTCCCCGCTCCGATGCCGCCGGTCAGCCCAACGCGCACGGTACGACGCTACTGCTCTGGCAGCGACTCCGGAGGCGCCGTTACGGCCGTTCCGATTTCGCCGATCTCTTCCTCGAGCTTTTCGATCTCCTCGAGCGGCACGTCGGCGACGTGCTGGATCGAGGCCGTAATGCGGCGCGTTGCATGATTGATCGACACCAGCGTCACCTCGACTTCCTGACCGGCGACGAACTGAGCCGACGCGTCGAACTCGCCTTTGGGCACCATGGCGAGAATCCCGGGGATCACTTCGACCAGCATGTAGTTGGGCGTGACTTTGACGATCGCAGCCGTCAGCTTGTTGGTCTCGTACAGACGGTCGGCGTACTGATCCCACGGATCGGGCAGGGCGTGCTTGAGCGACAGACTGACCTTCTTCGCTTCCGGATCGAACTTCATGATCTCGACCTGCACGACGTCGCCGATCTTCACGACTTCGGATGGGTGCTTGATTCGCGAATACGACAGCTCGCTGTTGTGAATCAATCCGTCGATGCCGCCAAGGTCGACGAATGCGCCGAAATCGGCGAGCCGCACCACGACTCCCGAGCGAATTTGTCCCACTTCGAGCGTATCGAGGAGCTCTTGCTTTTTCGCTTGCAGCTCTTCTTCTAAGACGAGCCGTTGCGAAAGCACGACGCGATGGCGTTTGTGATCGAGGTCGATCACTTTGAGCCGAAGGTGCTGATTGACCAACTCGTCGAGGTTTCCGACGGGCTGGCGGCGGATCTGCGAGGCCGGGACGAATCCGCGCATCCCCAGATCGACCAACACGCCGCCTTTGACGACCTGCGTGACGGTGGCTTCGATGACTTCGTCGCGATTGTGCGCCTCGATAACCTTCTCCCACGTCTTGAGCGCGCGAGCTCGGCGCTCGGAGAGAAAGAGCGTTCCGTCCATCTCGTCGATTCGGTGAACCATCACTTCGATGGTGTCGCCGACCTTGAGCAGTTTGGAATCGATGGCGAGTGACAACTCGCGGAAAGGAAGTACGCCTTCGGACTTTCCGCCGACGTCGACCAGCACTTCATCTTTGTCGCGCTGGACGATCGTGCCGGTGAGGACTTGGCCCTCGTCGAGAACCTTGAGCGATTCTTCGTACAGGCGCTGCTCGAGCGCCAGTTGGTCTTCTTCTTCAGTAATGGGAGCGACGTGCGTTGTTGAGATTTGAATATTCCTACCTTCGTATTTTTTTTATCGTTGACATCTCCGGCACCACCACGTTCCGCGCTGCGCAACTACGGTGCGCACGATTCGGCTTGTGCGGCACCGCGAGCAGAGCTCGCCGTGCCGGCCGTAAACCGAAAGATGGTTTTGAAAACCGCCCTTTAGGCCTTCGGCGTCCACATAATCGTCGACGCTCGTTCCGCGCTTGGTGATGGCGCGTCGCAAAACGTTAACGATGGCGTCATGTAAGCGGCAGGCCGCCGCTCTTGTCAATGCCCCCGCGGGCCGGTTCGGACCGATCCGAGCCTCCCAGAGGGCCTCGCAGGCATAAATGTTGCCGATGCCGGCGATGCGCCGCTGATCGAGCAAGAACGCCTTGATCGACCTCGTCCGCCCCGCCAGCATACCGATAAAGGCCTCTGGTGTAAAGCCGTTTGAGAGCGGTTCCAGGCCGAGGTCCTGGTCCCAAGCTTCTCCGGCCTCGACCAGGCGCATTCGCCCGAAGGTCCGGACGTCGGCAAAATGCAGCCCAGCGCCATCCACGAAGCGCAAGACGACGTGCGAGCGCGGGTAATCCGGGCCCTCGCTTGAGGTCACGACGAGCCGGCCGGTCATGCGGAGACTGACGACCAGGGAGCGGCCCGAATCGAGCTCGAGCACCGCGTATTTACCGCGACGACGTGTGGCGACGATGCGGCTTCCCGCTAAGGCCGGCGCAAACTCCACACCGCGCGGCGCGACGGCGATGCGAGCGAGTCTCACGTCGGCCGCTGCGATCGTCTTGCCGACAACGGAGCGGCGAAGACCGCGCACGATCGTCTCGACCTCGGGCAACTCGGGCATTTACTGCGGCGGAGGAGCGGCGCGCAGGTCGAGTTTGACGCCGGCAACGATTCCGTCGGCTGAGGCTTCTCCCGCGGCCAGCTCGATCACGTACTTCGCTTGTGCTCCCTCTCGCGGGATTTGTTCGTCCGGCAGCGCCGGCGCGACGACCGCCACGTTGCTGAAGACGCGTCGTACCGTGCCGTCGGCGGCAATGAAAATCATGTCCAGCGGCACCAGCGTATCTTTCATCCAAAAATCGACCTGTTCGT
>JBEKRW010000333.1:0-2704 GCA_049517595.1 Candidatus Cybelea sp.
GCGCGATTCCGTTGTGAAAGCTCGCCGTCGTTGCGTGGACATCGCCGTCCGCCCCGTACAACACCAGCGCGTCGCCATCAGTAATGCTCGCGGCGATCATTTTTGCAACCGATCCAGCCCGCGTCACCGGCTCCACTGGGGCAATGAACGTAACGTTGCCCTCGGGGCGAAAAAGAGGTGGCGTCGCATCGATTTGCAGATCAGCCGTTGCAGCAACGCTTGGGTCGTTAACGTCCTGCGCCGTGATCTCGTATCTGCCTTGCGCGCTTTTCGGAGGGCACCAGCGGGCGAAGGAGTAGCCGCCAGGGCGCGTCGTCAGCAGCGGCCGCCACGATGTCGGCGACGCGGGACCTGCTTCGCCATTCTGAACCATTCGACTCTCAAGACGCACCTTTCGATCGCCCGCAGGAGCGCCATTCGGCCCTCGCTCGCTGACGACGATGGGGAAACACCTTGCGGGATAAACTTCTCGGGGAGCAGCGATCCTCAGCGCATCATGTTTGGGAATGACGGTGACCCTTGCGTAGGCCGCTACTTCGTCGAATCCACGTTCGAGCGCGTAAATGGCGAAATCTTGATGATGAGCGGTAATGGTCGTCGTAAGGTTACCGTGCGTGCCCGTCACACCGTGCCCGAACGACTCGGCGCACATCCCGATACGAACGTGCGGCGTCGGGGAACCTTGGCAAATCGCGAAGGCGACCGCCACGTGGGGAGCAGGCCGTTCGTCCCAGTGCGTGACGGAGATAACGATGCGCGCGGGGTCGCCTTCACGGACTATCCGAGTAAGTGGACCAACGTCGATTCGATACCGCGCCTCGGTCGGGGTCGCGATGAAGAAGTCGGCACCGCTCTCCGTCGACGACCAAGGTCTTACGCTGCCGCTCTCCGAGATAACGCGGCTCCGCGTCGCTAACAGCCCTAGCGGTGTAAAAAACGACGTTGGGTCGCGTGAAAAGTAGCGATAGAATGCTCGGTCGCCGACGCGATACGTTTGTTGATCGGTCTGAGTGAATGTCGCTAGACCTCCACCACCTGAATAAGCGAAGCCAAGGGCCGCGATCGATCCGTCCGACGCTCGCACGATGATCGCATCTGCGTCGGGGTTCCACATACGTTCTGAGTGTCCCAAGAGTGCCCGGATGGGAAACCGCACAAGGCCATCCGATCCGGCGTGGAGCGTTCGCACTCCGTCGACTGTGTATACGAGCACGGTAACGTCTCGGCGAACGCGTCCATTTCGAACGTCGGTTACCATGACCACTGCCGATTTCTCGTCCAGGTTCAACATAGCGGCAATCGTACCGACGTTCAGAGTCTGATACTCAGTGCGTTCCGTAGAAGCAAACCTAACTTGGTAGACCCCGGCGGGGAGCGCCGGGAAACTAATACGATGTTGCAGTTCCGCTTGGTGTTCCGAAGCGCTGACCGTATGAAAGACGACTATCGCACCAGGTGTAGACTCCCGAAGTCGGAACGCTTTTACGGGCGGTACGCGCGCGACGGTCACGTCGACCGTTTGCGGGGTTTGCGTTTCAACGATCTCGCTCAAGGGCCGACCCGGCAGCGCATTTATGAAGCGGACAACATGTTTTTGCCACGGTACGGAGAAGGCCAGCAGCAGCACGGCGGCTGCGAGACTTAGGCGTTTCACTGGCGGAGCCCGCTCAACCGCCTTGCGGTCACGCCTTTATGCAGCTTCACGTCAGCCGCGGTCTTGCTCAACGCTTAACATCGCCCGTATCTCCTCGGTGCGTCGTTCGGAAAACCTTTGGGCACCTACCGCGTCAAGAACGTTATTATCGGTAGCCCATGCCAATAGCGCCGCTTTGTGCATCGCCAATCGCTGGCGGCCTTCCTCGTCGGCACCCGAATCATCTAGGCCGCAGGTCAATAGCCAACGTTCGAAGCCTTGCTGCGATATCTGGAACTTGTCCTGCGCAAGTGCCTGCTGTCGCCAATCCTTCGGTTTAGGTCCGGCAGGGCTTGCATCTGCTTGGCGATTCCAACGACATTTTCGTCTCCATCGCTAATTGCTTGGAGGGCGCTGGCCCAATCGGGGCCGATGAACTCCCTTACGCGCTGTCCTTGGTAGGCAGTAATAAAGGCCCCGATGGGCGGATTCAAACCGAACTTTTCGTCGATCGGCATATCTTGAAACGCGATCGGATATTTAACACATGTAAAGCCGCAACGTGGCGCACAGTACGATGGGCGTGGTAGACAACCGCGGTCAGCGCCTTGTCAGAAAAGCTCGCATATTGGTCTCGTTTAATGCTCTTGCAGAATGGCGAGCTCCCCGAACGTGAACGAAGCCATTCAGGCGGCGGCACTGCTTCAGGACATCGTGCTGAAAGGCGAAGGACTTCGCTGGCTGCGTCAGCGCTGGCGCCAAGGCGTCCACCTGGTCGTCGTGCCTGAGTGTCTACGAGTCTGCAAGCTTTTGGAGGGCCTCCCAGCGCCTCGGATGCGCAACCTTCGTAACCGGCTCGGATGCGCGAGCAGGCCGAAGCGGCAAGCTTGTGGCGCCGGCTAGGCCGCATCGGGCCTAGGGCCTGGCTCCAGAGCCTGGAAAAACGGCCGGAATCGGCCGGCAGCGATTCGAACGAGACGGTCAAAATGGGAATAGCGGCTAAGTTGTAATGAAAGCGATACGCGTGCATCGCTATGGTGGACCGGAAGTCCTCGAGCTCGAGGACATTTC
>JBEKRW010000334.1:0-2665 GCA_049517595.1 Candidatus Cybelea sp.
CGCCCGGCCGCGATGGTCTCTTCAACCTCGTTCGAGCCTCGCCGCCGACTGTGCGATACAAGAACGACCTCATCATGGCCGAAGGCGACCGACTGATGCTTCATGGTCAATTCAGTGGCCGCGGCGACGCTCCGAACTGGATCGCTTGCGATATCGTCCGAATGGAAAGTGGAAAGCTGGCGGAGCACTGGGACGTATTGCAGGACGAGGCAACAAAAGAGCAGTCGGTCAGCGGTCTTCCAATGTTCGGAACCTCGTTTCCACCAGCGAGCCCGAACGCGCCCTTGACCGTCGAGGAAGCGCGCAAGATTACCGCTCCCCTCTACGAAGCGCTCAACGAGCCGGCCAAGAAGGACATCAACGCGCTGCTCGCTGCGGCGGCACACCCTGATTACCGGTCCTATCACACGAACGCAGAATTTCTGACGCGCGACCAACTTGCCGAGATATTCAAAGGCATGGGCGTGGTGACACCGGACCTCCACTGGGCGGTCAAGGACATCATGGTTATCGGCGACACGATCATCGTTCGCGGCGAGGCGACCGGAACGCCTATCGCCGATTTCTGGGGCGCTAAGCCGACGGGCAAGAGCTTCAAGACAATGGCTATCGACGTCTTCACGGTTCGAGACGGGAAGCTTGCGCGCGCGTATCACGTCGAGAACTGGATGACGGCTCTGCAGCAGATCGCGAAGTAGGCCGTGGCACTTCATTACGACGTCTTCGTGACACCCGGCATTCCGATCGTGACGGCCTCGAAGCCGCCTGGGATAACGGAGACGTTTTTCCAGGCCAGCGCAGCTACGCTAATTTACGGCGAGCACGACGCCGTGCTCGTTGACGCGTTCCTTACCGTCGCGCAGGCGACGGCGCTCGCCGATTGGGTCGCCTCGTTCGGCAAGAATCTGACGACGGTCTATATCACCCATGGCCACGGAGATCACTGGTTCGGCGCCGGCACGCTGCGCGAGCGGTTTCCTAACGCACGGATTGTCGCAACGGGTAGGACGGTCGAGGTGATGAAGCAAAATTCGTCGCCGCAAGCGCTGCAGTACGCGTGGGAGGCGTCCTTCCCGGGGCAGATACCGAAGAATCTCCTGCTCGCTCAGGCGCTATCGGAAAACGAGATCGATCTCGAAGGCGAAGCGTTGCATGCCATCGAGATCGGCCACACCGATACCGATAACACGACGGTGCTGCACGCTCCATCCATTGGCCTCATCGTCGCCGGCGATGTTGCGTACAACGATGTCCATCTCTATCTCGCGGAATCGAATGCGCAAACGAGACAGGAATGGCTTGCTGCGCTCGATCGCGTGAAGTCGCTTCGGCCGCGTGCCGTCGTCGCGTCCCATAAGCGGCCGAAAAACGGCGACAAGCCGTTGATCATCGAGGAAACCCAGCAGTACATCCGCGACTTCGATCGTCTCGTCCCGGCGACAGCGAGTGCTCAGGAACTCTACGACCAAATGCTCGCGCTGTACCCGAACCGCGTCAATCCCGGATGGGCACTGTGGAGCTCGGTGCAGGCAGCGAAGAAATGAGGGCCACGCTCTCGCCTTGCAGATCCTTACGCGTGATCTGCTCGTCGCGCAAGAAGGCAATTCGTTCCAAAAGAATTAGCGCGCGTTCGGGATAGCGCGATCTGTAAGAAGAACGATCGATGGCCAGTGATAGCCCACTGAGTTTTGCCAAGGATATTCGCCCACTCTTTACCGACTCGGATGTCTCGCACAGGAAGCCGCACGGGATGGATCTCAGCAGCCACGCCGTCGTCGCGAAGCAGGCAGAGAGCATTTTCGGCGTCGTGAGCGCGGGCACGATGCCACCGCCCGAGGACGGTGGCGATCCCTGGTCGGAAGAGATGGTCAATACGTTCAAGCGGTGGATGGATCAAGGCTGCCCGCCCTAACGACAGCGCCTATGAACAAGCCTGCCTGGCCCGCTGCGAAGATTGTCGAACGCCGAAGCGAAACGCCGACGGCGAGCACGCTCGTGTTCGATATTTCTGATTGGCCGGGTCATGTCGCGGGCCAGCATGTCGTCGTCAGTCCAACGATGCCCGACGGTACGACGCCCGCTCGCGCGTTTTCGATCGGGAACGCGCCCGTCGGTACGCGCGTCGAACTGACGATCGAATTGTTTGCTGGCGGCGCCGTATCGCCGTACCTTGTGAACACCATCGCCGTCGGCGACACGATCGAGGTGATGGGTCCTATCGGCGGTTGGTTCGTGTGGCATCCGGAGCAGATCGAGCCGGTGCAGCTGATCGCCGGCGGCTCCGGCATCGTGCCCCTTATGGCGATGATCCGAACACGCAGATCGTCCGGATCGCAGGCGCCGTTCCGTTTGTTGTATTCAGCGCGGTCACCGGAATCCGTGTATTACCGCGGTGAGTTCAACGCATTTTCAGCAGAATTGAATCCGCCGGAAATCGCGCTAGCGTATACGCGCACGACGCCACCAAACTCCTCCTCTCCGCGGCGAATAGACGGTAATCTGATAGCAGCGAATGTCTTTCCGGCCGAGCGCGGGGCGACCGCCTACGTTTGCGGGCCGGTATCTTTCGTCGAAGCAGTTTCAGCTCTTCTGACGGACGTCGGTTATGCTACCGACAAGATCCGGTTCGAGCGCTTCGCCCCTTCAGGAAGCGGTTGAGGGATCG
>JBEKRW010000335.1:0-2664 GCA_049517595.1 Candidatus Cybelea sp.
CGTCGGCCAGCACGAAGGGACCAAGCCTCGCAAGATTCTCCTCGGGCTTGCCGATCTCGAAGTCGTCGCACCGCGATTGGGCAAAGCCGAGGATGCGCAGCAAGACCTCTTTGCGAGCAGCGAGTAGCGTGAGTCGCCTTTTAACCGTCGCGTTCTGCTTCGCGCTCGCGCTCATTGCGTTCGGTGCGTTCGTCGAGCTGGGCAACTCCGTGGTGACGCACGGCGAGCCGGGCGTTTTCGTTCCGTGGGAGCGCTCGTTGTTCGACCATTCGACTCTTGTCGCATGGTGGCTGACCTGGGCGTGCTACCCTGCTGTCCTTGTACCTATCAGCATCGTCGTCCTGGCCCTGGCATGGCGCTTTTCGGAATGGAGAGTACGCCTGATCCTCAGCGTCGCTTCATTGCTGATCTCGTGGCGGGCCGCGGACTACTTTCAGCATGTCTTCGAACGCGCTCGGCCGGTCGACTGGGTCGTGAAGCACGAAACGACGTTCTCCTATCCGAGCTCGCACGCCGCGATCGCAATGGGATTCTACGCGCTCTTAGCGCTGATGATCTTCGCTTCCGATTTGCCGAAGACGACTCGTAACGTCGCCGCCGCCTTGCTTGTGCTCCTGGCGCTAGCGATCTGCTGGTCGCGACTCGCGCTCGGCGCGCACTACATCACCGATCTGGTCGGCGGCGCGCTGCTCGGCATGGTCGTCGTAGCTCTTGTGCTCGGCGTCCTGGCTGGGGGCGCCCTTGGTGGCGTTGGGGGTCGCGTCTCCAGCGCGGCAGAATAGGGCCTCGATGGCATTCGCCGACCCTATAATGGTTGAAATCGAGCGCAAGCTCGATGCCGGCCTTCCGCTCTCGATGGACGACGGGCTCGCGCTCTATCGTACCTGGGACATCCACACGCTTGGACGGCTCGCCCGTAAGCAGAAGGAACGCAAGAGCGGCAAAAAAGTCTTTTACGTTCTCAACCGCTACATCAACTCGACCAACGTCTGCTTTGCCGGATGCACGTTCTGCTCGTTTGCCGCCGACGAGTTCAAGGAACCGCAGCGCGTCTTTCGCATGACCGCCGATCAGGTCTTCGCCAAGGCAGTCGAGACCGGCACGAACTTCAACCAAATCCACATTGTCGGCGGCCACGACCCGCGTCAACTCTCGCTCGACTATTGGCTCCCTTTGATGCGCCGCTTCAAGGCCGCGCTGCCGCACGTCCAACTCTCGCTCTTTACCGCTGCCGAGATCGAATACATGGCCAAGCGTCATCGAATGTCGTTCCCGCAGATCGTCACGGAGCTGAAGAACGCCGGTCTCGATAACGTCAACGGCGGCGCCGCGGAGATCTTCGCCGAAGCGACCCGTGCCAAGATTTGTCCGAACAAGGTCTCGGCAGCGAACTGGCTGCTCCTGCACGAGGAGCTTCACCGTCAAGGCGTCGCTAGCAACGCAACGATGCTTTACGGGCACATCGAATCGATCGAAGAGCGCGTCGACCATCTGATCCGCTTGCGCGAATCGCAAGAGCGCTCTCCCGGATTCAACGCCTTCATCCCGCTCGCGTTTCATCCCGACGGCAATGAGCTTTCGTACTGCGGCTGGACCACCGGCCTCGACGATATTCGCACGTTTGCCGTTGCGCGACTAATGCTGAATAACTTCGATCACATCAAGGCTTACTGGATGATTCAAGGCCTTAAGGTCTGCCAGGTCGCGCTCGAGTTTGGCGCCGACGACATGGATGGCACGCACGGATCGACCGATGAAGAGATGATTTATCATTCGGCCGGAACCCAATCGGGGCAGTACGTGGACGATCGCGGGTTTCGTCGCTTGATCGAAGAGGCCGGCTACGTTCCGATCCGGCGGAACTCAACCTACGACGAGTTCGCCTGGGACTGGTCACCCGCCGCACTCTCAGAGTCAACCTCCGCTCTCCCGGTGCCGACCTCCGCTCTCCCGGTGTCGACTTCCGCTCTCCCGGTGTCATCCTGAGCCTGTCGAAGGATGATTAAGCAACTCCGCTGCGGCCGGATCAAATACACCAACGATCTCCCGATCTACGCCGCGTTTGACGCGGGCGTGATCGAGTACCCGGGAACGCTGCACGCCGACGTTCCGGCGCGCTTGAACGCGATGCTGTTGCACGACGAGCTCGACTTGAGCCCGATCAGCGCCTTCACGTGGGCGCAGAACTGGGAGCGGCTCGTGCTCTTGCCCGATCTCTGCATCGGCGCGCGCGACGAGGTAATCTCGGTCGTTCTCATTTCGGCGGTGCCGCCGCAACAGCTCGACGGCGTGCCGGTCTACGTTTCTGAAGAATCCGCGACCGGCCGCTACCTGTTGCGCGTGATCCTGGAGCGCCGTTACGGCCTGCGGCCGCGCTACTTTCCCGAACCCGAACCGTTGCAGCGGGCGCGTTTTGGAGAGCCGACGTTGCTCATCGGCGACTCCGCGATCGACGCGATCGAGCGATTTCCCGCGGAGCACGTGTACGATCTCGGAAAACTTTGGCACGAGTGGACGCGATTGCAGACGGTCTTTGCGGTCTGGGCTGCGCGCCGCGACGTTTACCAGCGCGATCCCGCCGCGGTCGCTGCCTGCATGCACGCGCTGACCGACTCGTACACCTGGTCGCGCGCCCATCAGCGCGACGTCGTCGCTACCGCTCAG
>JBEKRW010000336.1:0-2650 GCA_049517595.1 Candidatus Cybelea sp.
CTCTTCTTCGGCGGATGGAACGCGCCGTTGCACCTCACCTTCGTTCCCGGCGTCGCCTGGTTCGTCATCAAGGTTGCGTGCTTCATGTTCTTTTACATGTGGCTGCGCGCGACGCTGCCGCGGCTTCGGTACGATCGCCTGATGGCCTTCGGCTGGAAAGTTCTCTTACCGGTGGCAACGCTCAATCTCGTCATCACGGCAGTCGTCGTGGCGTACACGGGTTAGGTAATCCATGGCCTCGCGCAAGCGGCTCTACAACCCCGGCGCAATCCTGAAGGGATTGTCGATCACGTTTGGCTTCATGTTCCGCAAGCGCCCGACGATCGAGTATCCATCGAAGAAGAAGCAGCACGCGCCGCGGTTTCACGGCCTGCACGAGTTGCGCCGCTACGACGGCGGCAAGGAGCGCTGCATCGGTTGCGAGCTTTGCTCGAGCGTTTGCCCGGCCAACGCGATCACCGTAATCGGTGCGGAAAACTCGCCGGACGATCGGCGCTCCCCGGGCGAGCGGTATGCGGCGCGGTACGAGATCGACGAGCTTCGCTGCATCTTTTGCGGAATGTGTGAAGAGGCGTGTCCGACCGATGCGATCGTGCTCACGCCGCGCTTTGAAATGGCCGACTATCGCCGCGGCTCGTTTATTTACGACAAGGATCGGCTGCTCGTGCCGCCCGACGCCGGCACCGGCACTCCGCCGGATGACCGTCCCGGCGGAATCCCGGGCGATCTCGGGCGCGTCGCCGAGATCAAATCCACGACCGACGTCGAGACCGGTTACGATGCAACTTGGCGCGGAGAGATTCTTAAGACACAGCACCAGGGGCTGGCCATCATCAAGCAGCCCAAGGGCGGCGAATGATCGCCTTTTGGGTGCTCGCGGCGATTCTCATCGCCAGCGCGGTATGGACGATCACCGCGAATAAGGCCGTCTATAGCGTCGTCGCCCTGCTGCTCAACTTTGCGACGCTGGCGGTGCTCTACGTCACGCTCTCGGCCGAGTTCCTAGCGGTCATTCAAATCATCGTCTACTCGGGCGCGATTCTCGTGCTCTTCGTCTTCGTCATCGCGCTTTTGGGGAGCGGCGTTGCGCCCTTTGCGACCGGCCCGAATCGCTTGCCGAAGATCTGGCTTCCCGCCGGAGTCTTCACGCTGGCGGCGTTTGGATTCCTCATCTACGCGCTTTCCAACGTTAAACTGGCTACACCGGCGGCGACCGGCGCAGTCGGAACGGCCGGCGTTTTCGGCAGCGTCGCCGATTTTGGCAAAGCGCTCTTCACGGTGCAGCTCCTCCCGTTCGAGGTTACCGCGCTCGTGCTGATGGTCGCGGTCATCGGCGTTATCACGCTGGGCGGCGAGCAGATGAGCGACGCCGAAGCGCCGAGCAGCCGAGTGCGAGCCGATCGCGCGGCGCGCGAAGCGATCCTGCGCGAGGGCAAGGGCTGATGAACGTTCCGATCGGCGACTACGTCGCGCTGGCTTCGGTCATGTTCTTCATCGGCGTGATCGGCGTGATCGTACGTCGCAACCCGCTGATCATGCTGATGAGCGTCGAGCTGATGTTCAACGCCGCGAACCTCGTCCTGATCGCGTATGCCCGGCTCTGGCTCCAAAACGTCGGGCACATTTTTGCGTTCATCGTGATCACCGTCGCTGCAGCCGAGGCGGCTATCGGCCTCGCCATCGTGGTGACGACCTTCCGTCCCGAGAAGTACGTCGACGTCGACGATATACGGGCGCTCCATGGGTAACCCCGCATGACGAATCAGGCACTGGGCGTGGTGGGCTCGTATCCGCTGCTGGTCGCCTTGTGGCTCCTGCCGCTGGCGGGGGCACTGATCTGCTGGACGTTCGGTCCGCAGTTGCGCGCGGCTGCCGGCTGGCTGGTGTCGGGGTTCGTCGGCGCTTCATTTGTGCTGGCCGTGCTCAGCTGGCACGACGGCACGCAGAGTGCCGCCGGCGCGGTTGGAGCGAATCAGCCGCTGTTTTCGTGGATGACGGGATTCGATTTCGGGCTGCTGCTCGATCCGCTCTCGCTGCTGTGGACGTTCATCATCACCGGCGTCGGGTTTTTGATCGTCTTTTACTCGATCGGCTATATGCGGGGCGACGAGGCCTTCGCACGATTCTTCGCCTACATGAGTTTCTTCGTCTTTGCGATGCTGACGCTGGTGCTCTCCGACAACTTCGTCGGATTGCTCGTCGGCTGGGGCTTAGTCGGCCTAGCTTCGTACTTTCTCATCGGGTTCTGGTTCCAGCGACCCACCGCCGTCGCGGCGGCGCGCAAGGCATTCGTCATCAACGTCGTCGGCGACGTCGGGGTGATGTTTGCAATCTTCGTGATCATCGCCAACGTACACTCGATCGGCTTCGGCGCCGCGTTCGGCGCTGCAGGCACGCTCGGTTCGGGCATCGTTCTTACCATTTGCATTGCACTCTTCGTTGGCGCGGCCGCCAAGTCGGCACAGGTGCCGTTGCACACGTGGCTGCCCGACGCGATGGAGGGCCCGACCCCCGTTTCGGCCTTGATTCACGCCGCCACGATGGTGACGGCGGGGGTTTATCTCATCGCGCGCTGCGCGCCGTTGTGGAACGCGAGCCACGAGGCGCAGCTCGTGGTCGGGACGATCGGCGGCCTGACGGCGCTGATCGG